>JBKHCM010000084.1:0-14641 GCA_046541805.1 Alphaproteobacteria bacterium | reverse complement strand
GGCCAGCGCCGAAACGAGCAGAAGCGACGCGGTCGCCGTCCGCACCGTCGCGGTCGTTAAAGGCGACCGCGTCGATGCGCCCGCGCACCCGGCGCCGCGGCCGGGCGGCGAGGGCGTCGTC
This sequence comes from Alphaproteobacteria bacterium, assembly GCA_046541805.1. GTDB lineage: Bacteria > Pseudomonadota > Alphaproteobacteria > Geminicoccales > Geminicoccaceae > JAAAPF01. The sequence goes on along the minus strand of JBKHCM010000084.1, from coordinate 14,520 downwards.
GCCCGGCCGCGCCCGGACCCGCATTTCCGGCGCGGCCCATTCGTCGCGCTCGACGACACCCCATCCCATGCCAAGTGCGCTGGCGCGTTTGAAAGAAGTTCGCGGGATAACGCGCCGAAAATATCGCCGTTTATTCTTCGTTCATCAAAAAAATTCGCGCTTCTTTCGATCCGCTTCGGCCGCGCCGCCGTAGGCATAGGTGACGCCGCGAAAGCCGCAGGTTGGTTTGGCGACGCGGCGGCGAACGGACCTGCTTTGCAGACTTTGACGAAGAGGAAGATCGACGATGGACATGGTTTCGACGCTGAACATCGTGACGCTTCTGCTCGTGCTCGCGGCCGCCGGGCGTGAGCTCTGGGTGGTGCGCGGCCTGCGTCGCCGCGACGCCGAGGCGTAACGCCCGCCCGCCGGCGGCACCGCCGCCGATGGCTCGTTCAAGCCGGTGCGCCGGTTTTCGTCGGTTGATCGGACCTGCAACGCACTTGGAGCTTCCACATGGAACTCGGCCTGATTTCGACTCTGAACATCTTCACCCTGGTCTGCGTGCTCGGCATCGCGATGCGCGAGCTGTGGGCGGTGCGCAGCCTTCAGAGCTCCACGCGGGCGTGAGGACCGGCCCCGGGCACCACGCCCGGGGCCGTCGTTGACGGTGGCGGTCAGCCGCTCCCGTCGTCGTTGGAGCGGGCGTGGACGTATTCCCCGGGCGCATCGGCCAACGGCGTGAGGTTGCCCTTCTCGGGATCGCGCGCCGGCACCATGCCGCCTGCGTGCGCGGCGAGCCACGCCGCCCAATCGGGCCACCAGGAGCCGGTGTGGAAGGCGCTGCCCGAAAACCAGCTGTCGGCATCCGGCGCCGGGTCGTCGTTGATCCAATAGCCGTATTTGTGGCTCGATGCCGGATTCATGATGCCGGCGATGTGGCCGGAGCCGCCGAGGCAGAAACGGACCGGCCCCTGGAACTGGTGCGTGATCGGAAAGCAGGCGCGCCACGGCGCCAGATGGTCCTCGCGCGTCGCCACCGCATAGGCCGGCGTCGTCACCTTGGTGGTGTCGACCGGGGTGCCGAGCACCTCGAGCGTGCCGGGGCGCGCCAGCGCGTTCTGCAGATAGAAGCCGCGGGCGTAGTCGGAGAGCATCCGCGCCGGCAGGCGGGTGGAATCCGCGTTCCAGTAGAGCAGATCGAACGCCGCCGGCTCGCGCCCCAACAGGTAGTTGTTGACGACGAACGACCAGATCAGGTCGTTCTCGCGCAGCAGGGAGAAGGTGTTGGCCATGTGCCGGCCCTCGAGAAAGCCGGTCTTGGCGGTATGCGCCTCCATGGCGTCGAGGTGGTGGACGTCGACGAACATGCCGAGCTCGCCCACGTCCTCGGCGAAGTCGAAGAGCGTGGCGAAGAAGGTGGCGGCCTTGATGCGGTCGTCGCCCTTGGCCGCCATGTGGGCGAGGCCGGTGGCGAGCAGGATGCCGCCGATGCAGAAGCCGAGGGCGGAGACCTCGCGCACCCCTGTCTGCCGCTCGATGGCGTCCAGCGCCGCCAGCACGCCGTCGCCCAGATAATCCTCGAAGCGCTTGTGCGCCAGATCCTTGGTCGGATTCGCCCAGGAGATCAAGAAGACCGTGAAGCCCTGGTCCACTGCCCATTTGACGAAGCTGTTCTTCGGCTGCAGGTCCAGGATGTAGAACTTGTTGATCCAGGCCGGGATGACGAGGAGCGGGCGCTCGTGCACCTGCTCGGTGGTCGGCGAATACTGGATGAGCTCGATGAGCTCGTTTTTGTAGACGACCTTGCCGGGGGTCAACGCCAGGTTCTTGCCGAGCCCGAAGGCGCTCTCGTCGGTCATCTTGATGCGCAGGTGGCCGCCGCCCGCCTCGAGGTCGTCGAGGAAGTGCTCGAGGCCGTCCAAGAGGCTCTTGCCGCCGGTGTCCTGGGCTTGCTTGAGGACCTGCGGGTTGGTCAGCGGGTAGTTCGAGGGGGCGATGGCGTTGAGGTACTGGCGGGTGAAGAACCTGACCCGCTGATGCGCCTGCGGGTCCATGCCCTCGGCCTCGTCGACGAGCTCCTGCAGCCACTTGGCGAAGACCAGATAGCTCTGCTGCAGCACCGAGAAGCCGGGGTGGTCCGACCAGCCCGGGTCCTTGAAACGCCGGTCGGTCTTGGGCGGCTCGACCAGCGGGCGGAGCTGGCCCTTGGGCGCGTCCTCCAAAAAGCGCTGCCAGAGCGTGAAGCTGTCGCGCCAGAGCTGGGCGTTGGCCGCCATCATCCGCGCCGGGTCGGTGAGCAGCTTCAGGCCGAACTCCTGAAAGCTGCGGCTCACCGCCTGGCCGTCGATCATGTGGAACTCGTTGCTGAACAGCTCCTCGAGCTGGCGGGCGAAGCTGTGGCTCAACAGCTGCGAGGCCCGCGCGCTGAGCTCGAGGAGCCGCTGCTGCTCGGCGGAATCCAGGTTGGGAACCTGAGGTTGCGTCGTCATCGGCTGCGCCTCCCGGTTTGCGGTAGACGACCAAGCGTCGGCGATCGTCGCAAGGGCCACTTTCGCCATGACCGTGCCGTTCGGGGTTGATCTTCCCGCTGCGGGAGTCTTCAAGGGCGACGATCGGCCTCGGCGGATAAGGAGGAAAAGCGCATGCGGGTTGCGGTTTTGGGCGGCGACGGGTTCATCGGCTGGCCGACGGCGCTGCATCTGTCCGCCAGGGGGCACGAGGTCATCATCGTCGACAGCCTGGTGCGTCGGCAGATCGACGGCGAGCTCGACGTCCAGTCGCTCACCCCGATCACCAGCCCGAAGGAGCGCCGCGACGCCTGGAAGGAGGTCAGCGGCCAGTGGATCGAGCTGGTTCGGCTCGATCTCGCCACCGAGTACGAGCAGCTCAAGTGGTTCCTCGAGGAGTACCGCCCGGAGGCCCTCGTCCACCTCGCCGAGCAGCGGGCGGCGCCGTACTCGATGAAGTCGCCGCGGCACAAGCGCTACACCGTCGACAACAACACCAACGCCACCCACAACATCCTGTGCGCGCTGGTCGAGCTCGGCCTCGACGCGCACCTGGTGCACATCGGCACCATGGGCGTCTACGGCTACTCCACCGTCGGCGCGCCGATACCGGAAGGCTATCTTCCGGTTTCGATCGACCTGCCGGGCGGCGAGCGCGCCGAGCAGGAGATCCTCTACCCGGCCAATCCGGGCAGCATCTACCACATGACCAAGTGCCTGGATCAGATCCTCTTCGCCTATTACGCCAAGAACGACCAGCTGCGCATCACCGACCTGCACCAGGGCATCGTCTGGGGGACGAACACGCCTGAAACCGTGCGCGACGAGCGCTTGATCAACCGCTTCGACTACGACGGCGACTACGGGACCGTGTTGAACCGGCTGTTGATGCAGGCGGCGATCGGCTATCCGCTGACCGTGCACGGCACCGGCGGGCAGACCCGCGCCTTCATCCACATCCGCGATTCGGTGCGCTGCGTCGAGCTGGCGCTCGCGAACCCGCCCGCCCGCGGCGACCGGGTCAAGATCTTCAACCAGATGACCGAGACCCACCGCGTCCGCGACCTCGCCGCGCTGGTGGCGCGCATGACCGGCGCCGAGATCGCCTACGTCACCAATCCCCGCAAGGAAGCGGCCGAGAACGAGCTCGTCGTCCAGAACGACCAGTTCCTCGCCCTCGGCCTCGAGCCGACGACGCTCTGCGAAGGTCTCTTGGAGGAGATCCTCGACGTCTCCAAGCGCTGGGCGCACCGGGTCGACACCCGCCACATCCCGTGCGTCTCCGCCTGGACCAAGGAGATCGAGCAGGCGCTCGAGCGCGAGCAGCGCCCCAACCTCAAGGTCGTCGGCGGCAGCGACGACTGATCCGGCGGTGGGCGGCGCCTACGCCACGCTCGTCACCAACGCCGACTACGCCCGCGGCGCCCTGGCGCTCGCCCGCTCGCTCAAGGCGGTGGGCGCCGAGGCACCGCTCGTCGTCCTCGCCCCGACCGGCGCGGAGGGGGCGGGCGGGCTCGCGGGGCTGGACGAGCTCGAGGCCGCCGGCGCGGTGATCCAGCCGGTGGCACCGCTGCCGCTCTCCGAGCCCTTTCGCGCCCGCCACGGCCGCGCCGCCCAGCACGCCGCCGCCCCCTTCACCAAGGGCACCAAGCCCGCCTTCCACGACCCGCTCGACAACTTCCAAAAGCTGCGCCTGTGGGAGCTCGACGGCTACGACCGGCTGGTCTTCCTCGACGCCGACACGGTGGTGGTGAAGCCGATCGAGCGGCTCTTCGCCTATCCCGACTTCGCCGCCGCGCCGAACCTCTACGAGACGCTGGCGGATTTCCACCGCCTCAACTCCGGCGTCTTCACCGTGGCGCCGTCCCAGGCCCGTTTCGCGGCCATGCTGGCGGCGCTCGATCGCCCCGATGCGTGGTGGCGGCGGACCGATCAGACCTTCCTCGAGCACTGGTATCCCGACTGGCACGGCCTGCCCTACACCTACAACACGCTGCAATACGTCTATTTCAACCTGCCGCAACTTTGGCACTGGCCGCAGATCAAGGTGGTGCACTACCAGTACGAGAAGCCCTGGCAGGACGACCATCCCAAGGCCGAACGCCTCAAGCCGCTGATCGAGCTGTGGTGGCGGCTCTACGAGGGCGGCGCCCCGCCGGCCGAGTTGCCGGCGCCTGTGGGCTGAACGCGCCGGCTCGACGAACGCGCGGGTGCGCCGTACCTTGTGGCCGGGAGTGAAGGATGGCCGAACCCGTTACCAACGAGCTCATCTACGAGGTCCTCAAAGCTGTCCACGAGCGGGGCGGCCGTGTCGAGGAGCGACTAGCGGCGATCGAGCAACAGCTGGTCACCCTCAACGGCTACGTGGCGACGCTCGTCCAGAGCGATCTTCGACGTGACAGCGACCTCGCCGCCTTACGCGCCCGCATCGAGCGGATCGAGCGCCGGCTCGAGCTCACCGAGCCGCCGGCGTGAGGCCGGCGTCGCCGTCACGGGCCGGCGTGGCCGGCTGAGATGCGCGTCGCGGTCACCGGCGCTACCGGCTATGTCGGTCGCTTCATCGTCGACGATCTCTTGGCGCACGGCCACGAGCTGCGCGCCTGGGCGCGGCCGAGCAGCGACCGCAGCGGCTTCGCCGGCCCGATCGACTGGTGCACCGGCGGGCTCGACCGCCCCGGCAGCGAGCTCGCGCTGGTGCAGGGCGCCGACGCGCTGGTGCACGCCGCCTTCGAGCACGTGCCGGGGCGCTACCGCGGCGGCGAGGGCGACGACAGCGACACCTTTCTCGCCACCAACCTCGAGGGCTCGCTGCGGCTGATCCGCGGCGCCCGGCGGGCCGGCGTCGCCCGCGTCGTCTTTCTCTCCTCGCGCGCGGTCTACGGCGAGCGCCTGTGGGACCGCCCGCTCGACGAGCGCCACCCGGTCCAGCCGACGACCCATTACGGCGCCTACAAGGCGGCGGTGGAGGTCGCCCTCGCCGGCTACGGCCGGGCCGAGGGCTGGCCGGCGGCGAGCCTTCGGGTCACCGGGGTCTACGGCGTGGGCCACCACCGCGAGCGCGCCAAATGGGTCGAGGTCGTCCGCGCCAGCCGCGCCGGCACGCCGCCGCCCGCGCGCGTCGGCACCGAGGTCCACGGCGGCGATCTCGCGGCGGCGGTGCGGCTGGTGCTCGAGGCCTCGGTCGACGCGGTCGCCGGCGAGGTCTTCAACGTCTCCGACGTCGTCGTCAGCCACCGCGCCGTCACCCGCCTCGCCGGCGGCGTGCTGGCACCGCCCGGCCCGCCGCCCAGGGGCGTCATGGCGACCGCCAAGCTGCAGGCGCTCGGATGGCGGCCGCGGGGCTGGGCCGGCGTCGAGCGCACCGTCGCGCAGCTGGTCGCGGCGACGACGTGAGAACCGACTTATCGGGGGCGCTTCGCGTTGGCCGTGGCTGCGCTAAGCTCGCCGCTCAACGACACGGGAGGCGCGCGTGCGCGAGGATACGGGCGGAACGCCCACGACCATCAGGGCCTGGCTGTTCGATCTCGACGGTGTCGTGACCGACACCGCGTCGATCCACGGCCGGGCCTGGAAGCGGCTGTTCGACGGCTATCTCGAGCGCCGCGCCGGCGGCGGCGCGTTCGAGCCCTTGCAGCTGCCCGAGGACTATCTCGCCCATATCGACGGCAAGCCGCGCTACGAGGGCGTGCGCGACTTTCTGGCCTCGCGCGGGATCGAGCTGCCCTTCGGCTCGGTGGACGACGCGCCCGGCGACGAGAGCGTCTGCGCGCTCGGCAACGCCAAGAACGACTGGTTCAACGAGGTCCTCGCCAAGGAGGGCGTGCCCGTCTTCGACAAGTGCGTGGCGTTGATCGACCGCCTGCGGGCCCAGGGCCACAAGACGGCCTGCGTGTCGTCGTCGAAGAACTGCCGGCCGGTCTTGACGACCGCCGGGCTGTTCGATCGCTTCGACGCCATCGTCGACGGCACCGACCTCGAGCGCGAGGGCCTGCGCGGCAAGCCCGAGCCCGATACCTATGTGCGCGCGGCCGAGCGGCTGGGGGCGACGCCGGCCGAGGCGGCGGTGTTCGAGGACGCGCTCTCGGGCGTCGAGGCGGGCCGGCGCGGCAAGTTCGGGCTCGTCGTCGGGGTCGACCGCGGCGCCGGCGCGGCGGCGCTCGAGGCGCACGGGGCCGACCGGGTCGTCGCCGACGCCGGCGATCTCATCGACGATCCGGTGGTGACGGGGGCCGGCTGAAATGGTGCTGCGGGCGCGGCTCGAGCTCCCCGAGGACCTCTTTCCGGTCGATCCGTGGGGCCTCGAGAGCCGCGCCTACACCGGCGAGTTCGTCGAGGCGGCGGAGACGATCTTCGCCCTCGCCAACGGCTATCTGGGGTTGCGCGGCAGCCACGAGGAAGGCCATCCGGCGGTCGAGCCCGGCACCTATCTCAATGGCTTCTACGAGCTCCGGCCCATCACCTACGGCGAGAAGGCCTACGGCTTTCCCGACACCGGGCAGACCATGCTCAACTGCCCGGACGGCAAGACCCTGAAGCTCTACGTCGACGACGAGCCCTTCGACCTCGACAGCCGCGAGACCGCCGACTACCGGCGTCGGCTCGACCTGGCGCGCGGCCTCAAGCTGCGCGAGCTGACCTGGCTGCACCCCAACGGCAAGCGCATCCACTACCGCACCACGCGGCTGGTCTCCTTCACCAACCGCCATGTCGCCGCCATCCAGGCCGAGATCACGATCGAGGCCGCCGCCTCGGTCATCCTCGCCTCCGAGCTCGGCCGCACCGCGCCGATGACCGCGAGCCAGGACCCCGAGGACCCGCGCCTCGGCATCCGCCTCGGCAAGCAGGCCCTGCGCCCGCTCGGCACCGCCGAGGGCGACGGCTGCCGCGCGGTCTTGAGCTTCGCGACCGAGCTCAGCGGTGCGCGCATGGCCTGCGGCATGGACCACGACGTCGAGTGCGAGGACCGCTGGGAGGTCCGCGTCGAGCGCGGCGAGGAGGGCGCGCAGGCGGTCTTCCGCATCGACGCCCAGCCCGGCCGCACCATCCGGCTCACCAAGTTCTTGGCCTACCACCACAGCCGCCACCGCGCCGCCGCCGAGCTCCGCCGCCAGGTCGGTTGGACGCTCGATGCGGCCAAGAGGTGCGGCTTCGGCGAGCTGGTGGCGCGGCAGGAGCGGGCCGTCGGCGAGTTCTGGCAGCGCAGCGACGTCGAGGTCTCCGACCACGACGACCGCACCCAGCAGGTCATCCGCTGGAACCTCTACCAGCTCCTGCAGGCCTCGGCCTGCGTCGACGGCGCCGGGATCGGGGCCCGCGGGCTGACCGGGCAGACCTACGAGGGGCACTATTTCTGGGACACCGAGATTTATGTGCTCCCCTTCATCTGCTACACCAATCCCCGCATCGCCCGCGCCCTGTTGAAGTTTCGCTACGACAAGCTGGATCGGGCACGGCGGCGCGCCAAGGAGCTCGGTCACGCCGGTGCGCTCTTCCCCTGGCGGACGATCAACGGCGACGACGCCTCCGCCTATTACGCCGCCGGCACCGCCCAGTACCACATCGACGCCGACATCGCCTACGCCATCCGCAAATACGTCGACATCACCGGCGACCTCGCTTTTCTCCACGACTACGGCGTCGAGATCCTGGTGGAGACGGCGCGGCTCTGGCTGTCGCTGGGCTACTACAACTTCCACCGCAACGCCCAGTTCTGCATCGCCGGGGTGACCGGGCCGGACGAATACACCGCCATCGTCAACAACAACTACTTCACCAACCTGATGGCGCGGGAGAATTTGCGCTACGCGGGCGAGGCGGTGCGCGCCGTCGCCCGCGACAACCCGGCGGCCTTCGCACGGTTGGTGCGCGCCACCGAGCTCGACGAGGACGAGCTCGAGGACTGGGAGCAGGCGGCGTCGCACATGTTCCTGCCCTACGACGCCGACCTCGGCATCCACCTCCAGGACGACAGTTTCACCGACAAGCCCATCTGGGATTTCCTGCGCACCCCGTCCGAGCACTATCCGCTCCTGCTCTATTACCACCCGCTCAACCTCTACCGCCATCAGGTGATCAAGCAGGCCGACATCATCCTCGCCATGTTTTTGTTGAGCCACGAGTTTTCGGTGGAGGACAAGCGCCGGAATTTCGACTACTACGACCCGCTGACCACGCACGATTCGTCGCTGTCGGTGTGCGTGCAGAGCATCATCGCGGGCGAGATCGGCGAGCACGACAAGGCGCTCGAATACTTCCGCTTCGCGGCGACGATGGACCTCTCCGACGTCGGCGGCAACGTCAAGCACGGCGCCCACATCGCCTCGATCGGCGGGACTTGGCTGGCTCTGGTCTACGGCTTCGGCGGCCTGCGCGACCACGGCGGCCATCTCCGCTTCGACCCCAGGCTGCCGAAGAGCTGGCGCGGGCTCACCTTCCACCTCGAGGTCCGCGGCAGCCGGCTCCGCGTCGAGGCCGGCCATGCGCGCACCCGCTACACCCTCCTGCAGGGGCCGGCGCTGAGCCTCACCCACCGCGGCCGGGGACTGAGCCTGACGCCGGCGGCGCCGGTGGCCGAGATCCCCGAACCGCAGGCGAGCGCGGCGGAATAAGCGCGCGCGCCGGCTTGGAGAGCGGCGTCGAGCTGCGGTACGATATACGGCACACATGGGCGCGAAGCGTCGCGACGAGGGGAGAGGACGCATGGCACGAGACGTCGCGCAGCCGGACCGGGCGGCGCTGGAGTGGTTCCGCGGCGGCAGCGGGTCGCGGCGGCTCGTTTTGGTGTTGGCGGGCACGGCGTTCCTCGCCGCCTGCGCCTGGATCGAGGTGCCGATGCTGCCGGTGCCGATGACGATGCAGACCTTCGCGGTCGTCCTGATCGGCGCCGTCTACGGCTGGCGCCTCGGCGGCGCCACGGTCGCCGCCTACCTGGCCGAGGGTGCGGTGGGCCTGCCGGTCTTCGCCGGCGGTGCGGCGGGGGCGCAGCATCTGATCGGGCCCACCGGCGGCTACCTCTTCGCCTTCGTCGCCGTCGCCGCCGCCGTCGGCTGGTGCGCCGAGCGCGGCCTCGCCCGGAACGCGGTCGCCGGCTTCGCCGTCATGCTGGCGGGTCACCTCGCGATTTTGGCGCTCGGCGTCGCTTGGCTCGCGACGTTCTCCGGCATGGGCCTCGAGCAGGCCGTGGCCGTCGGCGCCACGCCCTTTGTCTTCGGCATGGTGTTGAAGTCGGCGCTGGCCGCCGCCTGCCTGCGCCTGTTGGCGCGCCCGCGCCGGACCGGCTGACGGTCACGGCGTCGCGAGGCGGAAGCGGCCGGTCACACCCCGAGCCCGCCGCGCTCGCAGATGAAGCGCGCCACCTCGGCGACGCCCTGGCCCTGCTTGATATTGGTGAAGAGGAACGGCCGCTCGCCGCGCATCCGTCGGGAATCGCGGTCCATGACCTCGAGCGAGGCGCCGACCATGGGCGCGAGGTCGATCTTGTTGATGACCAACAGGTCCGAGCGCGTGATGCCGGGGCCGCCCTTTCTGGGGATCTTGTCGCCGGCGGAGACGTCGATGACGTAGATGGTGAGGTCGGCGAGCTCGGGACTGAAGGTGGCCGACAGGTTGTCGCCGCCGCTCTCCACCAGGATCAGATCGAGGCGCTTGCTGTGCGCCGCCCGCAGCTCGGCGATGGCCTGCAGGTTGATCGAGGCGTCCTCGCGGATGGCGGTGTGCGGGCAGCCCCCGGTCTCGACGCCGCGGATGCGCTCGGGCGCCAAGGCACCCGAGCGGGTGAGGAACTGGGCGTCCTCTTGGGTGTAGATGTCGTTGGTGACGACCGCGAGCTCGAAGCGGTCGCGCAGGTGCTTGCAGAGCGCGTCGGTGAGCGCGGTCTTGCCGGAGCCGACCGGGCCGCCGATGCCGACGCGCAAGGGGCCGTGCGGCGACCCGCCGGGCGAAGAGGGGTCGTGGGGCGAGATCATGAGCGAAAGAGCCTCGTATATTGGGTCTCGTGGCGCATCGAGCAGATCTCGGCCATCCAGGCGCAGCCGCCGAGATCGTCGAGCGTGGTCGTCTCCGCCTCCTCGGCGAGGGCGTGGACCGGCGGCTCGAGCGCCGCGAGGGCGCGCTGGCCGTCGTTCTGGCCCAAGGGGATCAGCCGCACCCCGGCCGAGACCAGGTTGGCCGCGAAGGCGTGGAGATAGGCGTGGAGTGCGGAGCGCAGCGGCACGCCGTGGGCGGCGGCGGTGACGCCGACGGCGACGGGGTAGGCCAGCGGCACGTCGCCGTCGCACAGCCGCTCGATCCCGGGCGCCGGCCAGGCGCGGCGCACGGCGTCGCGAAAGGCCCCGCCCTGGTGCAGGCTCTCGAGCTTGAGCTCGGCGCTGGCGTGGCAGACGGCGGCGAGCGCGCGGACCTCGACGAAGCGTTGCTCGTCCTCCGCACAGGCCGCCTGCCAGGCGGCGGTGAGGAAGATGGCGTCGTTGCGCGGGCTGCCGGCGAGCAAAAGGGCCTCGATCCACTCGGCCAGGCTCGCCCGGTCCGCGACCAGACCGTCCTCCACCGCGGTCTCGAGGCCGTGGCTGTAGGTGTAGGACCCGACGGGAAAGCTCGGCGACAGCCACGCCAGCAAGCGGTAGAGCGCGCGCTCACCCGTGCTCATGGCCCGCTCCGTGGCCGTGGTGGGGGTCGTAGGCGCCGGGCTCGGGATCGAACGGGGCCTCGAGGTGGGCGAGCCGCGCGCCGAGCCCCGCCAGCATCGCCTCGATGACGTGGTCGCGGCGGATCAACAGCCGGTCCTCATCGAACTGCACCGCCAGATGGCGATTGCCCAGATGCCAGGCGAGCTTGACCAGCGGGCAGCCGGGGCCGGCCGTGACCGCGGTCAGCGCCTCGGCCTCGGCCACGACCCGCGCCACCCGGCCGTCGGCGAGCACGAGGCCGTCGCCGTCCTTGAGCTGCGGCGGCTCGGCGAGGTCGATCAGGACGTCCTCGCCCTCGGCGGCGCGCACGACGTGGCGGCGCTTGCGCCGGCCCTCGAGGTCGAGGGTGACGGTGAGCGCCACGGTGGCGTCGACCGCCTCGGCTTTGGGAAGGGTCCGCGTCGCGCGCTGCATCGCCGCGCTCAGAAGAGGAAATAGCGCTGGGCCATCGCCAGCTCCTTGGCGGGCTCGCACACCAAGGGCACGCCGTCGGCCTTCACCTCGTAGGTCTCGGGGTCGACTTCCATCGCGGGCGTGGCGTCGTTGAGGACCATCGACGCCTTCGAGATGCCCGAGCGGGTGTTGTCGACGGCCACGAGATCGCGCTCGAGGCCGAGCTGGGCGCCGAGGTCGCGGGCGAGCGCGGCCTTGGAGACGAAGCTCACCGCCGAGCGGGTGAGCGACTTGCCGAAGGCCGCGAACATCGGCCGGTAGTGTACCGGCTGCGGGGTCGGGATCGAGGCGTTGGGATCGCCCATCGGTGCCGCGGCGATCGAGCCCATCTTCAAGACCAGATCGGGCTTCACGCCGAAGAAGGCGGGGTTCCACAGGACGAGATCGGCGAGCTTGCCCACCTCGATCGAGCCGACGTGGTTCGAGATCCCGTGCGCGATCGCCGGGTTGATGGTGTATTTGGCGACGTAGCGCTTGATGCGCAGGTTGTCGTTCGCGCCCGCCTCGTCCGGCAGGGCGCCGCGCTGGCGCTTCATCTTGTCGGCGGTCTGCCAGGTGCGGATGATGACCTCGCCGACGCGGCCCATGGCCTGGCTGTCGGAGCCCATGATCGAGAAGGCGCCGAGGTCGTGGAGGATGTCCTCCGCGGCGATGGTCTCCTTTCGGATCCGGCTCTCGGCGAAGGCGACGTCCTCGGGAATGTTCGGGTCCAAATGGTGGCAGACCATGAGCATGTCCAAATGCTCGGCCACCGTGTTCACCGTGTAGGGCCGGGTCGGGTTGGTCGAGGACGGCAGGACGTTGGCCTCGCCGCAGATCTTGATGATGTCCGGGGCGTGGCCGCCGCCCGCGCCCTCGGTGTGGTAGGCGTGGATGGTGCGGCCCTTGAGCGCCTTGATCGTGGTCTCGACGAAGCCGCTCTCGTTCAGCGTGTCGGTGTGGATCATCACCTGCACGTCGAGGTCGTCGGCGACGGCGAGGCAGTTGTCGATCGCGCCCGGGGTCGTGCCCCAGTCCTCGTGCAGCTTCATCGCCGCCGCCCCCGCCTGGATCTGCTCGACGAGCGCGTCGGGGGTGGCGGCGTTGCCCTTGGCGGCGAAGGCGAGGTTCATCGCAAAGCCCTCCGCCGCCTGCAGCATGCGGGCGATGTGCCAGGGGCCGGGCGTGCAGGTGGTGGCGTTGGTGCCGGTGGCGGGGCCGGTGCCGCCGCCGAGCATCGTCGTCACGCCCGCGCACAAGGCCTCCTCGATCTGCTGCGGGCAGATGAAGTGGATGTGCGAATCGAAGCCGCCGGCGGTGAGGATCTTGCCCTCGCCGGCGATGGCCTCGGTGCCGGGGCCGACGACGATGGAGACATAGGGCTGGGTGTCGGGGTTGCCGGCCTTGCCGATGCCGGCGATGCGGCCGTCCTTCAAGCCGACGTCGGCCTTGTAGATGCCGGTGGCATCGACGATCAGCGCGTTGGTGATGACGGTGTCGACCGCACCCGCGGCGCGGGTCGCCTGGCTCTGGCCCATGCCGTCGCGGATGACCTTGCCGCCGCCGAACTTGACCTCCTCGCCGTAGACCGTGTGGTCGCCCTCGACCTCCAAGAACAGCTCGGTGTCGGCGAGCCGCAGCTTGTCGCCGGTCGTCGGCCCGTACATGTCGGCGTAGGCGCTCCGGCTGATCTTCATCGGCATGTCGACCGTCCTTTCCTTGCGACTCCGGCGCTCAGTCGAGCGGGCCCATCACCTGCTGCTGGAAGCCGAAGACCCGGCGCTCGCCGCGATAGGGCACCAGCGTGACGGCGCGGCTCTGGCCGGGCTCGAAGCGCACCGCCGTGCCGGCGGGGATGTCGAGCCGCATGCCGCGGGCCTGGGGGCGATCGAAGGCGAGGGCCGGGTTGGTCTCGAAGAAATGGTAGTGCGAGCCGACCTGGATCGGGCGGTCGCCGGTGTTGGCGACCTCGAGCGTCACGCTGGGCTGGCCCTCGTTGAGCTCGATCTCGCCGGGCGCGGGGATGACTTCACCGGGGATCATGTCGCTGCCTCCTCACCTCGTTGCCTTTCACCTCGTTCCCTCGCACCTCGTGCCGACGCGCCGAACGCCGTGGCACGCCTCCTCGACCCCGGCGGCGATAACGCGCCGGCTCAGCCATCCGCCGGCTCGCGGAGGTCGCGCCAGAAGACGTGGGTGCCCTGCAGCTCGCCGGCGGGGCTCAGGCAGAAAAAGGGGATGACGCCGAGCGGGACCCAGCCGCGATTTTTGTAGAACTCCACCGCGGCGCTGTCGGCGTCGGTGTCGAGGATCAAGAGCCAGCGGCCGGCCGCGCGGGCGCCCGCCTCCAGCGCCGCCATCAGCCGGGTGCCGAGCCCGCGCCCGCGCGCCGCCCCGGCGACCACGAGCTTTTGGACCTCGCCGCGGTGCGGGGCGTTCTCCTTGGTGGCGTCGGCGAGATGCACCATGCCGTTCACCCCGCCCACCGCGTCGAGGGCGAGCCAGACCCGGCGCGTGCCGCCGCGGAGGTCCGCCACGCACGCCTCGAGCCAGGCGCGGGCGAGGCCGTCCTTGAGCGGGCCCAGAAAGCCGAGCGAGGCGCCGCTCGCCACGCCGTCGGCCAAAAGCGCGCGGACGGCGTCGCCGTGGGCGGCCAGGGTCGCGGCGTCGACCTCGCGGATGCGGTCAGCGGATGGGGTCATGGACGGTGACGAGCTTGGTGCCGTCGGGAAAGGTGGCCTCCACCTGGACGTCGGGGATCATCTCGGCGACGCCCGCCATCACCTGGTCGCGCGACACGACATGGGCGCCGTCCTCCATCAGCTCGGCGACGCTCCTGCCGTCGCGCGCGCCCTCGACGACGAAGTCGCTGATGAGCGCCACCGCCTCGGGGTGGTTGAGCTTGACGCCGCGGG
>JBKHCM010000083.1:0-14651 GCA_046541805.1 Alphaproteobacteria bacterium | reverse complement strand
GGGCCCCCGTCAATTCCTTTGAGTTTTAACCTTGCGGCCGTACTCCCCAGGCGGTGTGCTTAACACGTTAGCTCCGACACCGAAGACCTGTGTCCCCGACATCTAGCACACAACGTTTAGGGCGTGGACTACCAGGGTATCTAATCCTGTTTGCTCCCCACGCTTTCGCGCCTCAGCGTCAGACCCGGACCAGAGAGCCGCTTTCGCCACTGGTGTTCTACCCAATATCTACGAATTTCACCTCTACACTGGGTATTCCACCCTCCTCTTCCGGTCTCTAGCCATCCAGTCTCGAAGGCCGTTCCGAGGTTGAGCCCCGGGCTTTCACCTCCGACTTAAATGGCCGCCTACGCGCCCTTTACGCCCAGTGATTCCGAACAACGCTAGCGCCCTCCGTCTTACCGCGGCTGCTGGCACGGAGTTAGCCGGCGCTTCTTCTGCGGGTAATGTCATCATCTTCCCCGCTGAAAGGGCTTTACAACCCGAAGGCCTTACCACCCACGCGGCGTCGCTGGATCAGGGTTGCCCCCATTGTCCAAGATTCCCCACTGCTGCCTCCCGTAGGAGTCTGGGCCGTGTCTCAGTCCCAGTGTGGCTGATCGTCCTCTCAGACCAGCTACCGATCGCAGCCTTGGTGGGCCTTTACCCCACCAACTAGCTAATCGGACGCGGGCCCATCCCAGAGCGATCAATCTTTCCCCTCCCAAAAGAGGGCGTATACGGTATTAGCACGAGTTTCCCCGTGTTATCCCGTACTCCAGGGCAGGTTCCCACGCGTTACTCACCCGTCCGCCACTAGCTCCGAAGAGCTCGTTCGACTTGCATGTGTTAGGCGCGCCGCCAGCGTTCGTTCTGAGCCAGGATCAAACTCTCAGATTCATCCAGGCCCGATCACCAAAGCCCCAGCCACAGAAGACACACGTCCCCCGCAACCAAGGCCCCAGCTCCGACCTCAACGCTGCGTTCGAAACCACAAGGAAGAACCAACAGAACGCGCCAAGCCAAACCCGATCCCACGAGCCCAGCTCAACACGCTCGCCTCTTCCAAGCGTCCCAAGATACACAGCACAACGGCACCAAACCGCCGCCTGCATATCCCTTCCTCATCTACCAACGATGTCCAAAGAGCGTCCCGAAACCGTGCCCCGGCGGGGCCGTTCGGTCCCGAGGCGTTGCCGCCCCGGCGAAGTGGGGCGGCTTATAGGGGCGAGGTGCGGGGGGACGCAAGCACCTTTTTGCGAAAAATCCGACGGGCCCGTTGGGGGCGATCAGCGCGTCGCCGCATAGGGCCACTAATCCAGGGAATCCGGGCGTTGCGCCAGGCGGTCGGTCACTCGACGGCCGGTCACCGGGCCGAGCGTGAGCCCCAGATGGCCGTGCCCGCAGGCCAGCACGACGCGCGGTGCGCGCGGTGCCTCGGCGATCACCGGCAAGCCGTCCGGCGTCCACGGCCGCCGTCCCATCCAGCTCGCCGCCAACTCGGTCCGCGCTCCCGGCAGGAGCCGGCCATGAGCCGCAAGCCCGCGCCCATCGGCGCCACCACGACGCCGTGGCGCGCGTCGTAGATCGGCCGCGCCAGCGGCATCTCGGCTTGCGGCAGCATCAACTGGTCGCCCCGCTCGGCCACCAGCGGGACCCGACAGCCCAGGCGGCGCGCCAGGGGCGCCGACCAGGGCCCGGCCGCCAGCACCGCGCGCGCCGCCAGATATCTCCCGGCCGCCCCGCTAACCTCGACCCCGCTCGCGGTCTCGCGCAGGTCGCGGACCTCGTCCGCGACAATCCGTCCGCCCGCGGCGGCGAAGCGCGGTACCAGCGCCGGCTCCAGCGCGGCCACGCCGGCGCCGTCGAGCCAACGGTAGCGCTGGCCCTCCTCCGCCAGCCGGCGGGCCTCGACGGCCAGGTCGGCGACCTCGAAGGCGCCTGCGGCGAGCTTCAGTCAGCCCGGCCAGCGCACCCGCTCGGCGCCGCCACAGCGCTGCAAGAGCACCCGCCAGGCGGTGCCGGCCTCGGCGCGCGAGTGCGGCCTGCGCCCGGCTCGAGGCCGCGGCCGCCGCCGGCGTGCAGACGCGCGCGAACGCGAGGAGCCAGGGCGCAATCGCCCAGAGATCGCGCCAGCGCAGGCGCAAAGGAGAGGTCCGCGAGACCAACAGCGACGGCAGCTTCCTCAGCGTCGCCGGACTGTTGAGCGCCGCCACGGACTGCACCGCGATGATGCCGGCGTTGCCGGAGGAGGTCTGCTGGCCGGGCTCGCCGCGGTCGATCAGCGTCAGCTCCCAGCCGTCGGCCTGCAGGAACAGCGCACAGCCGAGCCCGACGGCACCACCGCCGACGATCACGACCGGGCGGCTCACCAGGTGCCGCCCCGGCGCGGCACGTCCAGATGGCGGCGCAGATGGTCGACGAAGGCTCGAAGCTTGGCGAGCGGATGGTGGTTCGGCGGGTAGAGCGCGTGGATCGGCAAGGTCCCGCCGCTCACCGTCGGCAGCACCCGCACCAGCCGGCCGTCCGCGAGCGCCGGCGCGGCGATGAAGTCCGGCAAAAGCGCGACGCCAAGCCCGTCCACGGCGGCGGCGGCGAGCGCTTCGCCGTTGTTGGCACGCAGCGGCCCGCGCACCCGCACAGCGACGGTGCGGCCCTGCTCGACCAACCGCCATTCCTCGCGCCAGCGGCCGTAGGCGTAGATCAGACAGGCGTGCTCGGCGAGGTCGCGAGCGACCTCCACGGGCGGCGCGCTCGCGAGGTACGCGGCGCTCGCGACCAGAACGAGCTCGCTCGCGCCGAGCTTGCGCGCGATCAGGCTCGAATCCGGCAGCCGGCCGATCCGGATCGCCACATCGTAGCCCTCGTCCACGAGGTCGACGACGCGGTCGTTCAGCGTCAGGTCGATCTCGAGCTCGGGATGGGCGCGCAATAGGCTCGCCACCAGCGGCGCGACATGGACGAGGCCGAAGGACATCGGCGCGTTGACCCGAAGCCGCCCGCGCGGCGTGGCGCGCTCGGCGGCGGCCTCGGCCTCGATCTCGGCGAGATCGGCCAAGAGCCGCGCGGTCTGGGCGACGTAGCGCGCCCCGGTGTCGGTCAGACTGAGCCGGCGGGTGGTCCGGTGCAAAAGCTTGGCGCCGAGATGCTCCTCGAGCGCGCGCACCGTCTTCGAGACCGCCGACTTCGACATGTCGAGCTGGTCGGCCGCGCCGGAAAACGAGCCGAGCTCCGCCACCTTCTGCAAGACGCGCATGGCCAAAAGCCGATCCATCGGATCAGGCCCGGGGCGACGACGGCGGGCGGCGGACGCGAGGATGATCCACGACGGCTCGACGACGGCGATGGTGACCGGGGCGACTTCAGCGCAGCGGCGCGGCGCGCGCAACCGCCGCCGTGCCCTCGCGGCACCGCGTTCGCTCGCCTATGTTGCGGAGGTGTCGAGGAGGAGATCGCCGCTTGACCGCACCGCTTCGCATCGCCCTCGCCCAGATCGACCCCACGGTCGGCGCCGTCGCCCAGAACGCCGAGCTGATCGCGCGCGTCTACCGCGAGGCGGCGGCGCAGGAGCTCGACCTCGTCGTCTTCCCCGAGCTCGCCGTCGCCGGCTATCCACCCGAGGACCTCGTCTTGAAGCCGGCGTTCCAGCGAGCCTGTCGTGACGCGGTCGCGCACCTCGCGCCGGCGACGGTCGGCGGCCCGGCGATGATCGTCGGCACCCCCTGGCGCGACGGCGAGCGGCTCTACAACGCCGCGGTGATGCTCAAGGGCGGCGAGATCGCCGCGGTGCGGAGCAAGCACGTGCTGCCCAACTACGGCGTGTTCGACGAGGTCCGGGTCTTCGCCGAGGGCCCGGTGCCGGGGCCGGTGCCGTTCGAGCTCCGCGACGGCTCGATGCTCCGCCTGGGCGTCATGGTCTGCGAGGACATGTGGGTCGAGGACGTCGCCGAGGCCCTCGCGGAGTGCGGTGCCGAGCTCCTGGTCGTCATCAACGGCTCGCCCTTCGATGTGGAGAAGACCGAGGTCCGCCTCCAGCAGGCGGTGGCGCGGGTGACTGAGACCGGGCTCGCGCTCGCCTACGTCAATCAGGTGGGCGGTCAGGACGAGCTCTGCTTCGACGGGGCGTCGTTCGTGCTCGACGGCGACCGCTCGCTCAGGGCCCAGGCGAAGAGCTTCGCCCCCGATCTCTTGGTCAGCGAATGGGGGCCCGGCGCCGCCGGCTGGTCGTGCGCGCGCAGCCGCATCGAGCCGCCGCTCGACCGCCTCGCGGCGATGTACGGCGCCATGGTGCTGGGGCTGCGCGACTACGTCGCCAAGAACGGCTTTCCGGGCGTCGTTTTGGGCCTCTCGGGCGGCATCGACAGCGCGCTCTCGGCCGCGGTCGCGGTCGACGCGCTGGGCCCGGAGCGGGTGCACACCCTGGTCCTGCCCTCGCGCTACACCTCGCCCGCGAGCCTCGAGGACGCCGAAGCCTGCGCCGGCGCCCTCGGCTGCCGACTCGATCGCCTGGACATCGAGCCCGCGGTCGCGGCCCTCAACCAGACCCTGGCCCCGCTCTTCGCCGGCCGTGCGACCGATACCACCGAAGAGAACATCCAGTCCCGGGTGCGCGGCATCCTCTTGATGGCGGTCTCCAACAAGCTCGGCCCGATGCTGCTCACCACCGGCAACAAGTCCGAGATGTCGGTGGGCTACGCCACGCTCTACGGCGACATGGCCGGCGGCTATTCGGTCTTGAAGGACGTCTACAAGACGGCGGTCTTCGAGCTCGCCCGCTGGCGCAACGGGCAGCGGCCGGCGGGCGCGCTCGGCCCGGACGGACCGGTCATTCCCGAGCGCATCATCGACAAGCCGCCCAGCGCCGAGCTCGCCGCCGACCAGAAGGACGAGGACAGCCTGCCACCCTACGACGTGCTCGACGGCATCCTCCACGGTTTGGTCGAGGAGGAGCAACACGTCGACGAGCTGATCGCGCGCGGCTTCGAGCCCGACGTCGTGCGCAAGGTGGTGAACCTCTTGGACATCGCCGAGTACAAGCGCCGCCAGGCGCCGCCGGGGGTGAAGGTGACCCAAAAGGCCTTCGGCCGCGACCGGCGCTATCCGATCACCAACGCCTTTCGCCATGTCCGGCCCAAGGGCTGAGCCCGAGGTGAGCGCGCTCCACGTCCGCTTCGCGCCCAGCCCGACGGGCCGGCTGCACCCGGGCAACGCCCGCACCGCGCTGGTGAACGCGCTGTTCGCGCGGCGCTGGGGCGGGCGCTTCACGCTGCGGATCGACGATACCGACCCGACGCGCGAGGAGCCGGGCGCCATCGACGCGATCCGCGCCGACCTCGCCTGGCTCGGCATCCCGCCCGACGGCGAACAGCGCCAGAGCGCGCGCGCCGCGCGCTACGAAGGCGCCGCGGCGGCGCTGGTGCGCGACGGTCGGGCCTACGACGCCGGCGGCGCGATCCGGCTCGCCCTCGGCAGCGGCGTCGAGCGCTGGGACGACCGCGTCCACGGGGCGATGGCCGTCGACCTCGCGCATCAGAGCGACCCCGTGCTGGTGCGCGCCGACGGCCGCGCCACCTACACCCTCGCCTCGGTGGTCGACGACGTCGACATGGCCGTCACCCACGTCATCCGCGGCGACGACCATCTCACGAATACGGGCGTGCAGCGCCGGCTCGCCGCCGCGCTCGGCGCCGCGCCGCCCGCCTTCGCGCATCTGCCGCTGGTGGTGGACGCGGCGGGCGCCCCGCTCTCCAAGCGCGACGCGTCGCTCACCCTCGACCATCTGCGCGAGCTCGGCGTCGAGCCCGAGCCGCTGGTGGCCTATCTCGCGGGCCTGGGGACGGGGCGGACCGTCGCCGCGGACGCGGATCCGGCGGCCGCGCTCGAGCTCGCGGCGTTCTCGACTGGTGCGGTCACCTTCGATCCGGCGGAGGTGGTGCGCGCCCAGGAACGCTGGCTCGCGACGCTCGACGTCGAGGCGGTCAACGCGCGGCTGCGGCGGCGCGGGGCGGAGCCGGTGGACGGAGCACTCTGGGCGGCCGTGCGCGGCAATCTCGCCCGCGGCGGCGACGGCCCCTGGGCGCGCCTGGCGACGCTGGCGGCGCTCGAGGACTGGCGCGCGATCGTCGAGGGCGCGATCCGGCCGGTGCTCGACCCGGACGACCGCGAGCTGCTCGAGACCGCCGCAACCCTGCTCGACGACGCCATCGACGCCGAGGCGTGGCTGGCGGCGGTGAGCGCGGCCACCGGCCGGCGCGGCAAAAGGTTGCGACTGCCGATCCGCCGCGCGCTGTCCGGGCGATCCGATGGACCGCCGCTCGGCGATCTGCTAGCGATCTCGGGCCGCGAGCGGGCGCGGCGACGGCTGCGCGGCGAGCGCGCCTGAGCCCCTCGCCAAGTCGCGCACGAGGATTTGGAGCCGTGACGGCCACCCTGCATTTCTACAACACGCTGACGCGCGCGAAGGAGCCCTTCGTCCCGCTGCGGGCGAACCATGTCGGCATGTACGCTTGCGGCCCCACGGTCTACGGCGCGATCCACATCGGCAACGCGCGGCCGCTGCTCGTCTTCGACGTCCTCTACCGGTTCTTGAAGCACCGCTTCCAGCACGTGACCTACGTGCGCAACATCACCGACGTCGACGACAAGATCATCGCCCAGGCCAAGGACAACGGCGAGCCGATCCAGGAGCTGACCGAACGGACGATCGAGCAGTTCCACCGCGACCTCGCGGCGCTGAAGTGCCTCGATCCGGACGTCGAGCCGCGCGCCACCGAGCACATCCCGGCGATGATCCGGCTGATCGAGACGCTGTTGCGCCAAGGCGTCGCCTACGAGGCCGAGGGCCACGTCCTCTTCCACGTGCCGGCGATGCCGACCTACGGCCGGCTGTCGAGGCGCGACCGCGAGGACCAGATCGCCGGTGCCCGGGTCGAGGTCGCGCCCTACAAGCGCGACCCCGCCGACTTCGTGCTGTGGAAGCCCTCGGCGGAGGGCGAGCCGGGCTGGGACAGCCCCTTCGGCTTCGGTCGGCCGGGCTGGCACATCGAGTGCTCGGCGATGAGTGCGCAGTATCTGGGCGTGCCCTTCGACATCCACGCCGGCGGCATCGACCTCATCTTCCCGCACCACGAGAACGAGATCGCGCAGAGCTGCTGCGCCCACGGCACCACCGAGCTCGCCCGCTACTGGCTCCACAACGGCTTCGTCACCGTCGAGGGCGAGAAGATGGCGAAGTCGGCCGGGAACTTCGTCACCGTCGCCGAGGCGCTGGAAAGCGTCACGGGCGACGTCTTCAGGTTCTGGATGCTGGGAGCGCACTACCGTCAGCCGCTGGACTACTCGGCGGTGACGCTGCGCCAGGCCCGGGCCGGGCTCGAGCGGCTCTACCGCACCCTCGCCGAGCTCGAGGCGGTCGAGGCCGCGCCGAGCGCGCCGCCGCCGCTGGAGGTGCTCGACGGTCTCGCCGACGACCTCAACACGCCGCGCGCGATCGCCGGGCTCCACCTGCTCGCCGGCGAGGCCAACAAGGCCACCCGCGAGCGCGACCGCGCCCGGCTCAAGCGCCAGCTGCTCGAAGGCGGCAAGCTCCTGGGCCTGCTGGACGAGCCGCCGCGGGTCTGGCTCCAGGGCGGCGACGGCGACGCCGGCGAGATCGAAGAGCTGATCGCCGAGCGCAACCAAGCCCGCGCCGCCCGCGATTTCCGGCGTGCCGACGAGATCCGCGACACCCTCAAAGCCCGCGGCATCATCCTCGAGGACGGCCCGCAGGGCACGACCTGGCGCCGCGAAGTCTGAGGCGCGCGAGCGCCGGCTCGCACCGGCGACGGCCGTTCACCGAACCGTGGCCGGCTCGCCCCGCTTTGCCGACAGATACCGATCGATCGCCGCCGCGGCGCGCTTGCCCGCCCCCGCCGCCAGGATCACCGTGGCCGAGCCGGTGACGATGTCGCCGCCCGCAAACACGCCGTCGCGGCTGGTCTGCCCGGTGGCCTCCGCCGCCACCAGACCGCCCCATTTGGTCGTGTCGAGGTCCGGGGTGGTGCGTGAGAGCAGCGGGTTCGGGCTGGTGCCGATCGCCACGATGACATTGTTGACGTCCATGACGAACTCGGATCCTTCGACCGGCACCGGCCGGCGGCGGCCGTCCGCGTCAGGCTCGCCGAGTTCCATGCGCTGGCAGCGCATGCCGCTCACCCAGCCCCTGCCGTCGTCGAGAAACGCGATCGGGTTGTTGAGCCACTTGAACCGCACGCCCTCCTCGATGGCGTGCCGGTACTCCTCGGCCCGGGCGGTCATCTCCGCTTCCGAGCGCCGGTAGACGACCGTGACCTCCTGCGAGCCCGCGCGCATGGCGGAGCGCGCCGCGTCCATGGCGGTGTTGCCGGCCCCGATCACCGCCACCCGGCGACCCGACTTCACCGGCGTGTCGAAGTCGGGGAAGCGGTACGCCCCCATCAGGTTGATACGGGTGAGGAACTCGTTGGCGGAGTAGATCCCGTTCAGGTTCTCGCCCGGCAGCTTCATGAACCGCGGCAGGCCGGCGCCGGTGCCGATGAACACCGCATCAAAGCCCATCTCGTCCATGATCTGGTCGAGCGTGAGGGTCTTGCCGAGGACGACGTTGCACTGGATGTCGACGCCGGCGCGGACGAGGCCGGCGATCTCGTCGTCGAGGACGTCCTTCGGCAGGCGGAACTCGGGGATGCCGTAGCGCAGCACCCCGCCCGGCTCGTGTAGCGCCTCGAAGACGGTCACCTCGTAGCCCAGATGGTTGAGGTCGCCGGCCGCCGTCAGGCCGGAGGGACCGGAGCCGATGACGGCCACCTTCTGGCCCTTGGGCTCCGCCCGCTGCACGGGCTGGGGACCGTGCAGGCGCTCCCAGTCCGCCAAGAAGCGCTCGATATAGCCGATGCCGACCGGGCCGAAGCGGTCGCCGACGTGGCAGCGGCCCTCGCACTGGTTCTCCTGCGGGCAGACCCGGCCGCAGACGCCCGGCAGGCTGTTGAAGCGCTTGATGAGCGCCAGCGCGTCGTCGAAATGGCGCTGCGAGACCAGATGGATCACCTCGCGGATCGGGACGTTGACCGGACAGCCGGTCTGGCACGAGGGGTCCTGGCACCTGAGGCAGCGATCCGCTTCCTCCACCGCGCGGCGGAGATCGTAGCCGAAATTGACCTCGCCAAAGGTCTTGGAGCGTTCCTTGGCGTCGGCGTGGGCCATGGGCGTCTTGCTAGGGGATATAACCGGCACGGTCGGTACCTCTCAGCGATCTCTATCGTTGCACGGCGCTGACCAAGGCATGACGTTTGGTGATCCGTCAGGACGCCGTCGCTGTGGCGACGGCCGCCTCCGCGTGACAGTGCGCCGCCTCGTAGCGATGGAGCGCCGCCGCCTCCTCGTCCCGGTAGGTCGTGTTGCGGCGGACGAGCTCGTCGAAGTCGATCTCCGCGGCGTTGAACAGCGGGCCGTCGATGCAGGCGAACTTGGTCTCGCCGTCGACGGTCACCCGGCAGGCGCCGCACATGCCGGTGCCGTCGATCATGATGGGATCGAGGGAGACCAGCGTGGCGATGCCGTGGGGCGCGGTGGTCGCGGCCACCGCCCGCATCATCACCATCGGCCCGATGGCGATGATCTCGTCGACCGGCTCACCGGCGGCGATCAGCTCCTCGAGCTTGCCGGTGACGACGCCCTTGTAGCCGGCCGAGCCGTCGTCCGTGCACACGTAGAGCGCGTCGGCGGCGGCGCGCAGGCGATCCTCGAGGATCACGAGCTCGGCGGTGCGGGCACCGATGATCGCCGAGGTCCGCGTCGCCAGGGGCTTCAGGCCCTTGAGGATGGAGAGGATGGCGGCGGCGCCGAAACCGCCGCCGACGCAGACCACGTGGCCCGTCGCGCGCAGGGGCGCCGCTTCGCCGAGGGGGCCCGCCAGATCGTGGAAGCGGTCGCCCGCTTCGAGCGCATTCGCCATCTTGGAGGTCGCACCGACCTCCTGGATGACCACGGTCACCGTCCCGGCTTCGGCATCGCAATCGGTGATCGTGACCGGAATGCGTTCACCGTGGCCGTGCACCCGCACGATGACGAACTGACCGGGCCGCGCCGCCTTCGCCACGAGGGGGGCCGTGACCTCGAAGAGCTTGGTCACGGGCGTGAGCCGGCGGGTGTGGAGGATCTCGTACATGATGGGCTCTCTCGGCGCCTGCGCGCGTTCGATTAAAGGTCCGGATGCTCGTGCATGGCCTTGATGCGGCGCCAGCGCCGATCCACCTCCGCCTGCAGGCCGTCCAGGATGTGCCGGTGCTCGGGCTCCAAGAGGTGCTTGGTCTTGCTCATCTTGCCGAGCCAATCGGCGAGCGCGACGCGGGTGCCGAGCTCATCCGGGTCGTGGGTGATGGTGGTGTGCCCGTGCTCCACCTCGTAGAGCGGAAAGAAGCACGAGTCGGCGGCGGCGTGCATCTCGTTGGCGCCGTCGTCGTCGGGCGTGCCCCAGTTGAGCGGGCAGTAGGACAGGATCTTGCCGTACACCATGCCCTCGTGGTTGGCGTACCACTGCGCCTTGGCGACCTTGCGCATGAGGTCCACGGGCGCGCCTTCGAGCGCGCTGAAGACGTACGGCATGTGCGTCGCCGCCATCAGCTGCACGGTGTCCTTGTGGTGGAAGCGCTTGCCTTCCTCTTTCTTGCCGACGTGGCTGGTGCTGGTGCGATGGCCGAGCGGCGTCGAGTACGACATCTGGCTGCCGGTGTTCATGTAGCCCTGGTTGTCGTACTCGATGATCATCATGCGGTGGTTGCGGTGGGCCGTGCCCAGCGCCGACCCCATGCCGATGTCCATGCCGCCGTCGCCGCTGATCATCACGAAGGTGATGTCGTCCGAGGCCGGCAGCTCGCCGCGGGCGACGCGCTGGTGATACATCTCGACCAGGCCGGAGAGCGTCGCCGCGCCGTTTTGGAAGAGGTTGTGGATGTAGGTGACGCGGTGCGCGCTGAAGGGAAAGCCGGTGGTCACCACCATGGCGCAGCCGGTGTGGAACAAGACCACGACATCGCCTTCGAGCGACTTGAAGACCTGATCCAGCACCGGGAACATGCCGCAGCCGGGGCACGCGCCGTGGCCGGGCACGAGACGCTTCGGCCGCGCGGTCAGCGCCCAGAACGGGGGCAGCTCCACCTCGAGCTTGCCGGTGGCCTCGTCCCGCTGCACCTTGACGAGGCCGGTGCTGACCTCCTCCTTGGTCAGCGGCGGCACGAGCCGCTCCGGCTTCTTCGCGGGCGCGCCCGGGGTCACGCCATGATAGTCGAACGGCACGTCCACCCGGCCGCTCGCCAAGGCATCGAGGCCGAGTTGGAAGAACGCTTCGGCGTCGGGCACGGTGAACGCCTTGCCGCCGAGGCCGTAGACCCGGCTGATGAACATCGGCGGTTTGTCGTGGGCGTCCGCCAGCGCCGAGCGGATCTCGTGGGTCATGTTGCCGCCATGGGCGCCGTAGGAGTCGGCGCGGTCGCCGATGACGACCACCTTCGCGCCTGCGAGCGCCGCGCGGATCTCGTCGCGCGGGAACGGCCTGAGGACGTTCGGCGACACGACGCCGACCTTGGCGCCTTTGGCGCGCAGGCGGTCGACCGCGTCCTTCGCGGTCTCGGCGGCCGAGTTCAAAAGAAAGACCACGACGTCGGCGTCGTCGGCGCGATAGCTCTCGACCAGCGCGTACCGCCGGCCCGACAGCTGGGCATAGTCGTCGAACAGCCGCGGCAGCTCGCGCAGCGCCGCCTGCATCGCGCGGTGGAGCTGGTACTTGTTGTTGATCATATCCGGGTCGTTCATGTACGGCCCGAAGGTGACCGGATTGCGGGGGTCGAGGGCGTGGTACGGCGGGTCGGTCGGCGCGAGGAACGCGTCGCGCAGCAGCGCGGCGTCGTCGAACACCTCGACGCGGCGCTTTTGGTGGCTGGTGAAGAAGCCGTCCGAGGCCACGATCACCGGCAGCCGGACGTCGAGGTGTTCGCCGATCCGCACGGCGATCAGGTTCATGTCGTAGACCGCTTGCGGATCGCGGGCCAGCAGCACGAGCCAGCCCGTATTCAACGTGTAGTAGAGGTCGGAGTGGTCGCAGAGGATGTCGAGCGGCCCGCTCACCGCCCGGGTGACCAAATTCAAGACCATCGGCGCGCGCGTGCCCGACTGCACCGGCAGCTGCTCGATGGCGTAGAGCAGGCCGTTGGCGCTCGTGGCGTTGAGCACCCGGCCGCCGCCGATCGCGGCGCCGTAGCAGATCCCGGCGGCGCCGTGCTCGCCGTCGGCCGGGATCATCGTCGTGGTGTGCTCGCCGTTCGCGAACTTCTCGTCGAGGATCTGGGCGATCTCGGTGGAGGGCGTGATCGGGAAATAGCCCATGATGTGGAAATTGACGTCGCTGGCCGCTTGGGCCGCGCATTCGTTGCCGCTCAAGAACGCCGTCTTCTGCGCCACCTTTTGGGCCAGTTCGACGTCGATGGGGCTTTGAATCAAAGCGTCATGAGCACCGTCCACGGCACATCCCCCTACCCTGGTTTGCTTGGCTGAAGGTCGTTGAACGCGCGCGCCTAGCTCGGCTCGTGCCGGCGAGCGCCGTCGACGACCCGCGGCGACCAGTCGAGTGGAACGGTATGGGCGTCGGCGAAGCCGGGCGTCTCCCGCTCGCTCGTCAGCGCTCCCGACGGACAGGTGTCCACGCAGGCTTGGCAGCCCTTGCAATACTGATAGTCGACACCGCGCAGTCGCGTCAGCCACGTCTCATCGTCGAGACGCACGATGTCCCACGACAAGCTGTTGTCCGGGCAGGCGAGATCGCACAGACCGCAGTGGATGCACTTGTCCTCGTGAAACACCGGGATTCGACCGGCGCGCGAGCCGGCGAGGTTCTTGACGACGGTGTTCGCCGGGTCGGCCACGACGCCGCCGATGGGGGCGTTGAGATAGCCCCATTTGGGCTCCACGCACACGACGCAGCGCCCTTGGGGCGCCGGCTCGCGGCGGTCGACGCGGAGCTCGCTGGCACCGCGGTCGAAGGTGCGCAGATTCGCGTCGATGATGCTGGCGTGCTTGCGCTCGAACGTCGTCGCCAGCACCCGGCGGACGGCCTCGACATCCAAAAACGGGATCATCGCGGCGAGCGCGCCCTGCATGGCGGTGTTGACGCGGGTCTTCTCCTCGAGCGCGATCGTCGTGGCGTCGAGACAGGCCAGCGTGTCGTAGGGGTAATCGATCGCCGCGCGGATCTCCTCCGGGGTCCTCGCCGTGTTGACGATGACGATGCCGCCCGCGCGCAGCCCGCTCAGGATCGCCGGGTCGTTCAGGAGGTTTTCGAGGAAGACGGCGACGACGAAGGGCCGCTCGACCGGCGCCGAGGTCCGGACCCGGTCCCCCGCCGCGGCGAGGCGGACGAAGGACTTGATCGGCGAGCCCTTCTTCTCCGACCCGTAGGAGGAGAAATGGGCGCCGTTCAGCCCCATGCGCAGCACCGCCGCCTCGGCGAGCATCTTGCCCGCCAGGTGCGCGCCGAATCCGCCGAGCGATTCCAGGCGGATTTCGTACAGGCCGTCCTCGTCGGTCTGCGGAAGACCGGTGGCCAGCTGATCCTGCCCGATGGATTGGAGTTCCGTCTGCAAGCGAGCCTCCCTCCGTGCAGCGGAGCCGAACCGTCGGCGGCCGCAATTCTTGGGGGCGAGGCCGGTGAGTAACCCGCCGTCTCTCGTTCGCCTGCCCCTCGCCGGCTAGGACTAAATCGACGGACGCGTAGCCTGCAATCGTATCAAAAGTCTACGGGACGGCGTCGTCGCCGCATGGGTGCCGGATTAGCGGGCTTTGCCGCGGCAACTGGTAGTAACACCAGACTTTTTTCTAATTCGGCCGGTCCAGCGAGGTCCACCGCGAGGCGCGGTGCTTGCGCTCTGCTGCAGCGCGTCATCCCGCCGGCACCGGTTCGTCTGCTCGAGCCCCCTCGGCGTCGCGGCTGCGGTGGCCCTGAGGCGAACCCGTCGACCGCGGTCGTCGGCGTCGGCGCCGCCGCAGCGCACCGCTGTTCCCACCGGCGGCGGCGATGGCGACGGCGATGGCTTCCATTCGCCGGAACTTCCGGCGGCTCGGCGATGCTCGAGCCTGGTGTTGTCACGCCGCCAGCTCGACGCCCGCCTCGCCGCCACGGGCGCGCGGGGCGTTCTGCCGCCGGGGCCGGAACGCGGCCTCGCCGGGTTATGGGAGCTGAGCCGTGTTCCGATCCCGACGCGTGCCTCGGCGCCGGTCTCGAAGGCGGGAAGAGCGACGCGCGCGTCTTTTTGCGACCGCCAAAGGCGCTCGGTGAGCACGCTGTCCCGCCCTCGGCCCCTGCCGTCCATCGAGACCTTCAAGTCGACGGCGGTGAGCGTGTCGGTGAAGCGGGGCGGCGTGCACCGGCGCCATGGAGTTCGACAGCCGCCACGCCGGGACGCGCCGGCTCGCCGGGTCCATGATGGCGTAGCGGCAGAACAAGCCCCGCGCCGAGGGCCTGCGAGAGGACGCGGCGCAATCCAGCGGGCACCGCGGCGGACGAGCTGGGGCGAGGCGGGCAAAGCGACCACGCCCTCGCGCCAGCGGCGGCTGTAGAGCGTCAACCTCGGTGGCCGCTGCCGACAACCAAGATGGCCGGTGTTGAG
>JBKHCM010000183.1:0-3388 GCA_046541805.1 Alphaproteobacteria bacterium | reverse complement strand
GGAGCGGCTCCAGCCGGGCGGCACCGGTGATGCCCGGCGCGTCGTCGAACCCCGCCTTCAGCTCGGTGGTCGCCGCCGCGAATGGATCCGGCACGGGACGATGGCGTGGCTTCGACGGCTTCGGGCGCGCCGTCGCTCGCACCTCGCCCTCGCGCCACGCCACCCGCCGCGGCGCTGATCGGCTGGCCGGCCCGGGGTGAGGCGCTCCGCGCCTGCGTCGTCGCGTCGCGGTGATGGCCGCCGGCAAGGTGCGGCTCAAGCCGCCAGATAGGGCTGGAACAGCGCAAACAGGTAGCGGTAAATCGGCCGCTTGAAGTCGACCACCGCCGCTTCGAGCTCGGCGGCGCGCATCCACCGCCAGCTGGCGAACTCGCGATGATGCCCGTCGAGGTCGATCGCCGCGTCGTCGCCCAGAAACCGCACCGCCAGCCATTTCTGCGCCTGGCCGCGGTAGCGCCCGCCCCACATCCGCTGCGCCAGGTCCGGCGGCAGGTCGTAGGCGAGCCATTGCGGTGTGCAGGCGAGCGGCGTGGCCAAATGCGGCGGGATGCCGGTCTCCTCCTCGAGTTCGCGCAGCGCCGCCTGCTCGACGCCCTCACCCTCGTCGATGCCGCCTTGCGGCATCTGCCAAGCCGGCGCGCTCTGATCGAGGCGCTGTCCGGCGAAGACGAGGCCGTCGGCGTTGACCACCACCACGCCGGCGTTGCGGCGGTAGCCGCGAGGCACGTCGTCGAACAGCTGAAGATCGGGACCCGTCATGCGCGATCGTGGTCGAGGCGGTCGAGGGGCACGAGCGCGATGCCGCGGTCGTCGAGGTCGCGCAGCCACGTCGCCAGCCGGTCCAAAAGGGCGGGATAGACCTCGATCAGGAGCACCATCGTGTCGCCCGCGGCCGTGCCCTCGACCACGCGGTCGAGGGCGTCGTCCAGCGCGCGCTCGCCGAGCCGGCCGGCGTCGAGCTGCCACGCCTGCGGCGGCGGCGCCGGGCCGCGAGCGCCGAGCAGCACCGGCGCCTCGCGGCTGGCGGCGAGGCTGCGCGCGACCGGGGCCAAGGCCTCGGCGGCGTGCGGTTCGACCACCACGGCGCCGGCGGCGTCCTCCAGACCGGCCCACTGCGCCTCCATCCGCCCCGCTTGCACGCCCGTGCCCGCCTCGAGGGGCACGGCGCCGCCGTCGGATTGGGTGGTCGGCCGCCAATCCACGCGCACGACCACCGTGCGCCCCAGCGCGCGCCAGCGGGCCAAACGCTCCTCGGCGGCGGGCAGGTCGGCCGGCAGCGCCAATGTGACCGCGGCCGGCAAGCGAAATGCGGCGGCGGCGGCGAGCTCGTCGTTCCAGGCGATGCCGGTGGCGACGACGACGAGCCGCCGCGGCGGCGAGGGGGACGCGGCGGTGGCCGCTTGCGGCGGGGCACGCTCCGCCGCCTCGGGAAGGGACAAGGCGACTTCCGGCTCGCCGGTCGGCGCCGGCGCCGGCGCGGCCTCGGGCTCGGTCGTGTCCGGCGACGCCTCGTCCGGCGGCGGGGGCGGAAGCGTCACCACCACCGGCGAAGGCGGCGCCGGGCTACGCAGCGCGAGGGCGACGAGCGCGCCCCCGGCGAGCACGAGCGCCAGGATGAAGGCCGACGCCGCGGCGATGAGGCGACGATCCGCCACTTCGCGTCGCCGGCGCGCGGCTCAGTCGCGCGCGGCCAAGCGGCCGTCCCCGCCGCTGAAGAGCGAGACCCCACGCAACAGGTCGACCGCGCGGGCGAGCTGGTAGTCGCGCTCGGCCAGATCGGTGCGCTCCTCCTCGCCGTCGCCGTTCGGGACCAGGTCGTTGTCGAGGCGGCCGCGCAGATTGGCCTCGCGCCGATCATCCTCGTCCTCTTCGACGTCGAGCGTCGCTTGCTTGACCTCGATGTCGGGGACGATGCCGCTCGCCTGGATCGAGCTTCCCGCGGGCGTGTAGTAGCGCGCCGTGGTCAGCCGGATCGCGCCAGCGTCGGAGATCGGCATGATGGTCTGCACCGAGCCCTTGCCGAACGAGCGCGTGCCCATGACGATGGCGCGGCGGTGGTCTTGCAGGGCGCCGGCCACGATCTCCGACGCCGAGGCCGAGCCGCCATTGATCAAGACCACCATCGGCAGGCCGTCGAGCAGGTCGCCCGAGCTCGCGTTGAACCGCTGCACCTCGTCCGCGGAGCGGCCGCGGGTCGAGACCACCTCGCCGCGATCGAGAAAGAGGTCGGTGACGTCGACCGCCTGATCGAGGAGACCGCCGGGGTTGTTGCGGAGATCGAGCACGACGCCGAAGAGCTCGTCATCGACTTCGTCCTCGAGGGTCTCGATCGCGTCGACCAGCGCGTCCTCCGTCTTCTCGTTGAAGGTGGTCACGCGCAGGTAGCCGACGCCCCGCTCGACGCGCGAGCGCACCGGGGGAATCTTGATGACGGCACGGGTAAGTTCGACCTCGCGCGGCTCTTCCGCGCCCTCGCGCAGGATGGTGAGCTCGATGTCGGTGTTCGGCGGCCCGCGCATCAGCTCGACCGCTTCGCTCAGGGTGAGCCCCATGACCTCCTCGCCGTCGATGGCGCTGATCAGGTCGCCGGACTCGATGCCCGCCCGGAACGCCGGCGTGTCGTCGATGGGCGAGACCACCTTCACGAGGCCGTTCTCCATCGTGACCTCGATGCCGAGACCGCCGAACTCGCCGCGCGTCTGCACCTGCATGTCGCGGTAGTGCTCTTCATCGAGATAGCTCGAATGGGGATCGAGCGAGGACAGCATGCCGCTGATCGCGGCTTCGATCAGCTCCTCGTCGCTGACGTCCTCGACATACTCCTCGCGCACCCGTTCGAAGACGTCGCCGAAGGTCTTGAGTGAGCGGAAGGTCCCCTGATCGCTCTGGGCGAGCAACGGACCCGCCCCGAGGCCGGCGGCGAAGGCGACGGCGACCAGCGCGGTCACGATGCCGAAATAAGGTACCCGGTGGGTCATGAACGTCCGTCTCCTGGGCTGCTGCCCCCGAGCCACGGCAGGGGGTCGACGGGCTGACCATGGTGGCGAAGTTCGAGATGGAGTTCCAAGCTCTCGCTGCGCTCGGCCATGCGACCGATTCTCTCGCCGGCCACGACCCGACGTCCCACCTTGACGTCCGCGGTGTCCAGTCCGGCCAACACCGAATGATATTCGTCGCCGTGCGCCGTGATCAAGACAAGCCCCAACCCGTCGATGTGATCGGCGAACACCACGCGGCCCGCGGCGGGCGCCCGCACCACCGCCGCCGCCGGCACCCGCAGGCGCAGCCCCGCGGTCGCCGCTGCGTCGCCGAGCCGCTCGGCCCCGTCGACCGGCCAAACCCGAAGGCGAGCCCGCAGCGGCGCCTGGGGGACCGCGGGCTCGCCTTC
>JBKHCM010000082.1:0-14831 GCA_046541805.1 Alphaproteobacteria bacterium | reverse complement strand
CCTACGCGGCGCCGGCGACGCCGACCCCGCACGCCGAGCGCCCGCCGTCGGCGACGGCCGCCCCGCCGGCGGCTTCGGCCGAGGCCCGACCGGGCGACTGGGAGCCCCCGCTCTCCGGCGCCAGCGAGCGGCTCCTGGCCGAGCTGGAGCGGCCGGCGGCGGGCTCCCGGCAGGATCGACCCCCCCCGCTAACGGCCGCTTAACCACGACGGGCGACAACGGCGCCGACGAACCCCGCGCCGCGCCCCGGCGCGGCGGCGCCACCCTCGGTTTCGGGGTCGATCGCGATGACGGATCCGCACACACCGCCCAAGCCCGCAGCACCCGGGCACGCGCCGGCCGGGCGCGACGAGTTGACCCCTTTGGCCGAGGCGCTCGTCGCCGCGCTCAGACACGACGCCCGCGCGCTCGAAGGCGATGGCGCGCCCGATCTCGACGCTCTCGCCAGCCAGCTCGAGGCGCTCTTGGCCCGCATCGGCCCACGCCCCTCCGCGGCCGGCAAGCGGGCGCTCGTGCACGTGCTCGACGAGGTCGAGCGCTTCCACGCCCGCATCAAGGCGGCCCACGCCAGCACCCGCGAAGCGATCACCGGCGCCGCCCAGCGCCGGCTGGCGCGGCAGGCCTACGGCGAGGCCGAGCGCTACGGCCGCGGCGGCGCGACGTGATGGACGTCCTCGATCCCGCCCGGTTCGCCGAGACCGTCGGCGCCCTCGCCGCCGTCCTCGGCCTTTTGGCCCTGCTCGCCGTGGGCCTGCGGCTGTGGCGGCAGCGCACCGGCGGGATGGCGAGCCGGCGTCTCGCCCTGGTGGAGACGCTGGCGCTCGACGCCCGCCACCGCCTGGTGCGGGTGCGCGACGGCGGGCGCGAGCACCTTTTGGTGCTCGGCCCCGCGACGCCGGTGGCGCTCGCCAGCGAGCCGGCAGACCTCGACCCCGCGGCGGGCCCGCCCCCCGGGAGGCCGGCGTGAGCCGCCGCCTGCGCCTCTTGGCGCTCGCCCTCGCCGCGCTCGTCGCTGCCGGGCTCGCCGTGACGCCGGCGGCGGCGCAATCGCTCTCGCTGGATCTCGGTGAGAGCGGCGGCAGCGTCACCGCCCGCGTCTTCCAGCTGATGCTGCTCGTCACCGTCTTGAGCGTGGCGCCGGGCATCCTCGTGATGGTGACCTCGTTCACCCGCATCGTCGTCGTGCTCGCCTTTTTGCGCACCGCGCTCGGTCTGCAGACGACGCCGCCCAACTCCGTGCTGGTGAGCCTCGCCCTCTTCTTGACGCTGTTCGTGATGGCGCCGGTCTTCGAGGAGTCCTACGAGGCCGGCATCGCGCCGCTGCTCGCCGAGGAGATGGAGGAGATGGCGGCGCTGGAGGCGGCCGCCGCCCCGGTGCACGAATTCATGCGCGGCCACGTCCGCGCCAAGGACGTCGCCCTGTTCATGGATCTCGCCGAAGTCGAGGATGTCGACGAGCCCGCGGCGCTGCCCTTCCGCGTCTTGATCCCGGCCTTCATGATCAGCGAGCTGCGCCGCGCCTTCGAAATCGGCTTTCTGGTCTATCTGCCGTTTCTCATCATCGACATGGTCGTGGCGTCGATCCTGATGTCGATGGGGATGATGATGGTGCCGCCGGTGATGATCTCGCTGCCGTTCAAGCTCATCTTCTTCGTGCTGGTCGACGGCTGGTACCTGGTGGTGGGCTCGCTGGTGGAGAGCTACGCCACCGTCGGAAGCCTCGCGGGCGGCTGACGCCGCCCCGGCCGGCGGTCGTCAGCCCAGCTTGGCGAGCCGGTGGATCTCGGTCGCGGTCGCCAGATGGGCGCGCAGCCGCTCGCGATTGAGCGTCAGATGCTCGGAGCGGCTGTGCCGGTCGAGATCGGCCTCGCATGCCCAGGTCTCGTGCAACCAGAACACGCGCGGGTTCTCGCGGTCCCGGTGCAGGTCGTAGTTCAGGCAGCCACGCTCCTCGAGGGTCGGTCCCACCTGCCATTTGAGCAGCTGTTCCACCTCCGCCTCGTGGCCGGGCAACGCCTCGACCCGCGCCAACACGACGACGCGCATCCCGACACCTCCCTCTCTTGTCGTTGACCGCCGCTGCTGGTCTCGCCAGCAGTGGTGCACGCAGCCGCGGCGGCGCGCAAGAGGGCCTCAAGCCTCGGGGTCGAGGGCCAAGAAGACGGTGAAGCGACTACCCTCGCCGAGCACGCTGTCGACCGCCAGATGGCCGCGGTGCCGGCTGACGATGTGCTTGACGATGGCGAGGCCGAGGCCGGTGCCGCCGAGCCGGCGCGAGCGCGACGTGTCGACGCGGAAGAAGCGCTCGGTCAGCCGCGGCACCGCTTCGGGGGGAACGCCCTCGCCGTGGTCGACGACCTCGAGGGCGACGGCGGCGAGACCGGCGAGCCGGCCGGCGCGCGGCGGGGCCGTATCGTGGCGGCGCGCCCGCAGCTCGACCCGGCCACCGCCGGCGCCGTATTTGAGCGCGTTGTCGACGAGGTTGGCCAGCACCTGGTGGAGCTGATCGGGGTCGCCCGGGAGCGTGGGCAGGTCGGGCTCGACGTCGACGACGAGGGTCACGCCGGCCGCCACCGCGCGCGCCTCCTGGGCCGAGCGGACGGCGTCCACGAGCTCGGCGACGTCGACCGGCCGGCGCGGCCGGTCGCGCTCCATGAGCTCGACCTTCGAGAGGGTCATGAGCTCGTCGACCAGCCGGTTCATGCGCTCGGCCTCCGCCGCCATCGTCGCCAGAAAACGCTCGCTGACCGCGGGGTCGTCCCGCGCGGGGCCCCTGAGCGTCTCGATCAGCCCGCGCACGGTGGTGAGCGGCGTGCGGATCTCGTGGCTGGCGTTGGCGACGAAGTCGCTGATCATGCGCTGGCTCAAATGCTCGCTCGTGCGCTCGCGCAGCACGAGCAGGGCCCGCGGCGGCTCGCCGGCGATGCGCATCGGCAGCACCTCCACCTGAAAGCTGCGCCCCCGCGCGCGCGGCTCGGCGATGGTGAGCTGGCTGGCGAGGTCGGCGTCGAGCGCGGTCGTCACCGCGCCGAGCACGTCGGGGTCGCGGATGATGCGGCTCAAGGGTCGCTCCAGCAGCTCGCCGCCGAGCCACTCGACCGCGGCGCGGTTGGCGTAGACGACGCGGCCCTTCGGGTTCACCTGCAACAGCGGGTCGGGCAGCACCTCCATCAGGCGCTGCTGCAAAGCCTGTTCGGCGGCGTCGCGCTCGGCGCGCCGCTTGAGCCAGCCGAAGAAGCGCCAGAGATGGGTGACGAACGTGCCGTCGACGATCCAGCCGCCCCGCCTGGGGGGCGCGCGCTCGAGCCCCTCGGGCCAGCTGTCGACAAGCGCACAGAGTTCCTCGACGAAGCGCCGCCGCGCCACCGCCAAGGGCGTCGCCACCACCGCGGTGACGAGCCCGCCGGCCGGCACCGCCGTCCACGCCCACCAGCCGAGCCCGGCACCGATCAAGAGCGCCGCCCAGCCGGGCGCGGCCCAAAGCGCCAGCTCACGCGCGAGCCGGACAGGATGGCGCCGCGCCCGGGCGCGCGGCACCTCGCCCACCAGCGGCCGGCGAGGGCGCGGGTTAGCCGTGGAGTTCCGGTCGATCGCGGTACTGATCGAGGGCCTCCGGATTGGCCAGGGCTTCGGTGTTCTTGATCTCGCGGCCGTGGATGATGTCGCGCACCGCGAGCTCGACGATCTTGCCCGAGAGCGTGCGGGGGATGTCGGTCACCTGCACGACCCGCGACGGCACGTGGCGCGGCGTCGTCTCGTCGCGGATCTTGCGCTTGATGCGCTGGGCGAGGTCGTCGTCGAGCTCGACGCCGTCTTTGAGGCGCACGAACAGCACGACGCGAACGTCGCCCTGCCACTCCTGGCCGACGCAGATCGCCTCCATGACCTCCGCGATCTGCTCGACTTGGCGGTAGATTTCGGCGGTGCCGATGCGCACCCCGCCCGGGTTGAGCACCGCGTCCGAGCGGCCGTGGATGACGATGCCGCCGCTCGCGGTGATCTCGGCGAAGTCGCCGTGGCACCAGACGCCGGGAAAGCGGGCGAAATAGGCGTTGTGGTAGCGCGTCCCCTCGGGGTCGTTCCAAAAGCTCACCGGCATCACCGGGAACGGTTTGGTGCAGACGAGCTCACCCTTCTCGCCGACGACGGGCTCGCCGCGCTCGTTCCAGACGTCGACCGCCATGCCGAGCCCGCGGCACTGGATCTCGCCGCGCCGCACCGGCAGCATCGGGTTGTTCAAGACGAAACACGAGACGATATCCGTACCCCCCGAGATCGACCCCAAAAGCAACTCCGACTTGATCGCGTCATAGACGAAATCGAAGCTCTCGGGCAAGAGTGGCGAGCCGGTCGACAGCATCGAGCGGAGATTTGCGAGGTCGAAGCGGGCGCGCGGCACCAGACCCGACTTCTTGACCGCATCGATGTATTTGGCACTGGTGCCGAAGACGTGCATGCCTTCGGCATCGGCGAGCTCGAACAGGCGCTCGGGGCCGGGGTGGAAGGGCGAGCCGTCGTAGAGCAACAGCGTCGCCTCGGCGGCGAGGCCCGAGACCAGCCAGTTCCACATCATCCAGCCGCAGGTGGTGAAGTAGAACAGGCGCTCGCCGGGCTTGAGGTCGCCGTGCAGCTTGTGCTCCTTCAAGTGCTGGAGGAGCGTGCCGCCGACCCCGTGCACGATCGCCTTCGGCTTGCCGGTCGTGCCCGACGAATAGAGGATGTAGAGCGGCTGCGCGAAGGGGACGGGCGTGAAGCGCGGCCGCGCGTCCGCATCCACCGCGAGCGCGTCCCAGGCGAGGGCGTGGGGAATGTCGGCGAGCTCGGCCGTGGGCTCGAGATAGCGCACGACGACGACGCGCTCCACCGACGGCAGCGCGCGCACCACGGCGGCCAGCTTGCCGCGGATGTCGACGGCCTTGCCGGCGTAGTGGTAGCCGTCGACGGCGAGGAGGGCCTTGGGGGCGATCTGCCCGAAGCGGTCGAGGATGCCCTGGACCCCGAAATCGGGCGAACAGGACGACCAGGTCGCGCCGAGCGCGGCGGTGGCGAGCATGCCGATGACGGCTTCGGGGAGGTTGGCGACGACCGCGGCGACCCGGTCGCCCGGGCCGACCCCGGCGTCGGCCAGCACGCCCTCGACCGCGGCGACGCGGGCCTGAAGCTCGGCCCAGCTGACCTCGCGACGGCGGCCGTCCTCACCGTGGGCGATCAGCGCCGGCGACGCGTCGTCGCGGCGCAGGAGGTTGCGCGCGAAGTTGAGCCGCGCGCCCTCGAACCAGTGCGCGCCGGGCATGCGGTCGCCGTGGGTGAGCACGCGCGTGGGCGGCGTGTCGGCGACGACGCCCAGCTCCTCCCAGACCTGCCCCCAGAACGCCTCGAGCTCGTCGACCGAGGCGCGCCAGAAGCTTTCCCAGTCCGCCAGCGGTCGGCCCACGCGCGCGGCGAACCGGCGCTGAAAGCCGGCCATGGCGGTGGCGGCGACCGCGTTCGGATCGGGCGACCACAACACAGGGTTCATCGGCGAGCCTCCTGATCGGCGCATGCGCGCGTTATCTTAGGGGGCTCTTGTACCCAATGGCGGCCGCGGACGGGAGGGCGCACCGCGCCCCGCCGTCAAAGCTCCTTCGCCGGGTCGCTGTCGCCCGAGACGGGGGTCACCTTCAGCGCCCGGTCGTCGGCCGCCCGGGTCTTACCGCTGCCCGCCGCCGGCTCCGCCGCCTCGCCGGCCTCGCCGGACGAGCCCGAGGAGTCGCCTTCGGCCCGGCTGACCGCGTCGGCGACGCTCAAGAGCTGGCCCGGCGCCACGTCGCCCGAAAGGGCGTAGAGCAGGGGCCCGGAGTGCCAGAAGAGCGAGGCGTGCTGCGGGTTGATCGTCGTCGCCAAGCTCTGCCGGTCGCTCCCGAACGAGGCCACGGTCAGCGCCAGCCGGGGGCTCTCCTCCTCGGTCGGCGTGTAGGCGAAGCGGATGACCGGGCCGTAGGCGGTGAGGTCGGCGCGGCCGTCGACCAGCTGGTAGCCCACCTGCTGCAGGTTCGGCGGGTGCACCGGCACCTGCCGGGCGTCCTTGCCGAGCCAGCCCGGGGCGTCGTCGTCGAGGGTGCCGGCGGCGGTCGGCACCGCCGACATCGCCGGCGGCGACCCGCCCTCGTCGTCGTCGTCGCCGTCACCGCCGGCGTCCGGCATCGCCTCCGGCGGAAAGACGGCCACCACCGGGGTGTGGAACATCCGCTCGACATAGCCCTGGGCGTGCCAGCCCGCGGTGCCGGCGCCGAACAGCGCCACCGCCGCCAGCGACGCGGCGGCGGCGCGCTGCACCGTCCGCCGCCGGCGCAGCCCGCGGGCGAGGTTCAAGGCCGCGGCCGGAAGCATCGTGTCCTCGTCGCGGCGCGGGTGCAGCGCCTGCAGCAAGATGTTCTGGTGCTGATAGGACCGCACCGTGGCGAGCGCCTCCTTGTCGGCGGCGAGCATCGCCTCGACGGCGACCTTGTCGCCACCGCGGAGGTCGCCGTCGACCAAGCGGTGGAGCAGCGTTTCGGAGGGATGAGGCCCGCCGGGATGCTCGAAATCGGTGCTCATGACGGTTTCCGTACGGCGGTGGGCGCGGGCATGCGGCGCGCCTCGACGAGCTCACGCAGATGGCTCCGCGCCCGTGACAGTCGCGACATGACGGTCCCGATCGGGATGTCAAGAACGTTGGCGACCTCGGCGTAGCTCAAGCCTTCGATACCGACCAGGAGGACGACCTCGCGCTGCTCCTCCGGCAGACAGGCGAGGCCACGGGCGAGATCCCGCAGTTCCAGGCGCCGATCCTGATCCGGCGGGGCGGCGGGGTGGTGCAGCACGTTGTCGATGTCGACCGTCGGCGGCGCGGCGCGCTTGGAGCGGTACTCGTCGACGTAGAGGTTGTGGAGGACGGCGAAGAGATAGGCCCGGAGGTCGCGGACCGGACGCCACGGCTTGAGCCGCCCGAGCGCGCGGGTCAGGCTCTCCTGGACGAGGTCCTCGGCGTCGTTGGCGTTGCCGATGAGAGCTCGGGCGTAGCGGCGGAGCCCGGCGACGTGGCTCATGAGCGCTCGTTCCAGCGCGTCCTCGGGCTCCATGACGCGTGCATCCTCCTGCGTTTGCGGGGACGGGGTCGTCCATCTCAACCATGGACTGAACCGACCGCGGATCATTCCCAATTCAAGCCTTGAGCAGAAACTCGCGCCCGACCTTGACGCGAGGCTCCCCGTCGTAGGCCACGACGTCGGCGGTGGCGTAGGTCTCGCTCCAGCGCTCGGGCAGATAAGAGCCGGTACCGACGACGTCGACGGGGGCGCGCACACTCGCCATCAGCTTACATTTTTCGGGGCTGAAACCTGAACTGGCGATGATCCGCACCCGCGGGAAGCCGGCCTCGTCGAGCCGCTCGCGCAGGTGGAAGATGGCCGCCGCCGTGACGCCCGTGCCGGTGAGCCAGCGCAGCTCGCGCTCGGTGCGATACGTCCGGATCGCGGCCGGGGCGTGGCGTTCGAGGACGGCGTAGGAGGCGGCGGTGTCGAGCCCCTCGACGAAGCGGCCGCCGTGGGTATCGATCCGGACACCGAGCCGGCCGCCGCGGCCGAGCTCCGCAAAGGCCCGGCACACGGCGAGCGCGTCGGAGATCTCCCGGCCGAAATAGTCGACGAGGACGTAGAGCGGCTCGTCCGGAAAGGTCTCGTGGAACATCTCGGCCGCCCGCACCGTCGAGCCGGCATAGCCGATGAGCGCGTGCGGCATCGTGCCCAGCCCGCGCTCGCGACCGAAATAGTGCGCGGTGGCGTCGTTGGCCGAGCCGATGAACCCCTTGGCGCCGCCCTCGCGCTGGGCGCGCGCCGAGCCGACGCTCGCGGCATAGGCCATCATGTCCGCCATCGCCGCCCCGGCGCAGTGCCGCGCGTCCATCGCGAGAAAGGCGACGTAGGGCAAATCGGTGCACATCGTATAGGCGTTGAAGGCCGCCACGCAGGGCGGGCCGAGCTGCTGCAGGAACAGTGTCTCGAGATCGCAGAGGCCGTGGAACGAGCCGGTGATGTACATCAAGGGCTCGCCGGCACCGACCCAGGCCCCTTCCGGGTGGCAGAGGTCGATCTCGAAGCTGACGCCGCGCTCCTTGGCGCGCGCCTCGAGCCAACCGACCGCCAGGCGCGGGCAGAACAGCACCGGGCGCCGCATGAACACCGCGTAGGTCACGCGCACGTCGCCGAAGCGACCGACGATCTCCCGCGTCTTCAAGAAATACTGATCGGTGAAGCGGGCGATGTCGTCGCTCATCGAAGACGGCCGGCGGTCAGGAGGCCTCGCGCAGCTGGGCGCGGTCGGCGCGCAGCGCCTCGGCCGTCAAAAACGCGAGCTCGAGGCTCTGCTGGGCGTTGAGGCGCGGGTCGCAGTGGGTGTGGTAGCGGGCGGCGAGGGCGTCGTCGGTGATCGCCTGGGCGCCGCCGGTGCACTCGGTGACGTCCTCGCCGGTCATCTCGACGTGGAGCCCGCCGGCGTAGGAGCCCTCGGCCTGGTGCACGGCGAAGACGCGGCGGAGCTCGGCGAGCACCCGCTCGAAAGGCCGGGTCTTGTAGCCCGACGACGACTTGATGGTGTTGCCGTGCATCGGATCGCAGGCCCAGACCACGCTGCGGCCCTCGCGCTGCACGGCACGGATCAGCCCCGGCAGCTTGGCCTCGACCTGATCGGCGCCGAAGCGGGTGACGAGCGTCAGCCGGCCGGCCTCGTCGGCCGGGTTGAGCCGGTCGATCAGGCGCAGGAGCTCGTCGGGCGCCAGGGTCGGGCCGACCTTGAGGCCGATCGGGTTGGCGATGCCGCGGCAGTACTCGACATGGGCGCCGTCGAGCTGGCGGGTGCGGTCGCCGATCCAGACCAGATGCGCCGAGGTGGCGTACCACTGCCCCGAGGTCGAATCGACCCGCGTCATCGCCTCCTCGAAGCCCAAGAGCAGCGCCTCGTGGCTGGTGTAGAAGCTGGTGCGCTTGATCTCCGGGGTGGAGAGATCGCTGACCCCGCAGGCCCGCATGAAGGCGAGCGCGTCGGTGATCTGATCGGCGAAGGCCTGGTAGCGCTGCCCCTGGGCGGAGCGCTCGCAAAAGCCGAGATTCCAGCTGTGGACCCGCTCGAGCGAGGCGAAGCCGCCCTCGGTGAAGGCGCGCAAGAGGTTCAACGTCGCCGCCGCCTGGGCGTAGGCCTGGAGCTGGCGCCTGGGGTCGGGGGTGCGGGCGCCGTCCTCGAAGGCGAGCTCGTTGACGATGTCGCCGCGATAGGCCGGCAGCTCGACCTCGCCCTGGCGCTCGACGTCGGCGGAGCGCGGCTTGGCGAACTGCCCGGCCATGCGGCCGAGCTTCACCACCGGCAGGCCGGCGCCGTAGGTCAAGACCACCGCCATCTGCAGGAGCACCCGGAGCGTGTCGCGGATCTTGTCGGCGTTGAAGTCGGCGAAGGCCTCGGCGCAGTCGCCGCCTTGGAGCAGGAACGCCTTGCCGCGCGCCACCTCGGCGAGATGGGCCTTGAGGTTGCGGGCCTCGCCGGCGAAGACCAGGGGCGGATAGCCCGCGAGCTGGCGCTCGACGGCCTCCAGCGCCGCCGGATCGACGTAGCTCGGGAGCTGCTGGGCGGGCTTGGTCCGCCAACTCGCCGGGTGCCAGCTCGGGTCCATCGCCTCCTCCTGCTCGGGCCACCGCCGCGGGGAACGAGCGGTCTAGCCCAGCTCCTCGGGCCGCGCCACCCGTTCTTCGGCGAACGCCGCCGGCCGCCGGGGCGCGCCGCACGCGGTCGGCCGTGGCCCGCCGTCGTCAGCGGTCGATGCCGCCGAGGCTCACATATTTGATGTCGAGATAGTCCTCGACGCCGTATTTCGAGCCCTCGCGCCCGAGCCCGCTCTCCTTGACGCCGCCGAAGGGCGCCACCTCGGTGGAGACGACGCCGTCGTTGACCGCGCAGATGCCGACCTCGAGCGCCTCGGCCACCCGAAAGACGCGGCCGAGATCGCGGGCGTAGAAATAGCCGGCGAGGCCGACGTCGCTATCGTTGGCGAGCCGAATCGCGTCCTGTTCGCTCGTGAAGCGGAAGATCGGCGCCACGGGGCCGAAGGTCTCCTCGTGGGCGATCTTCATGTCCTGGGTGCAGTCGGCGAGCACGGTCGGCTCGAAGAAGAGCGAGCCGGCGGCGTGCCGCTTGCCGCCGGTCACCACCCGCGCGCCCTTCTCGAGGGCGTCTTGGATGTGCTCCTCGACCTTGTCGATCGCCGCCGGCTCGATCAGCGGGCCCTGCTCGACCCCGGGCTCGAGGCCGTTGCCGACCTTCATGCTGGCGACGCGCCGGGCGAACTTGTCGGCGAAGGCGTCGTGGACGGCGGACTGCACGTAGAGCCGGTTCATGCAGACGCAGGTCTGCCCGCTGTTGCGGAACTTGGAGGCCACCGCGCCCTCGACCGCGGCGTCGAGGTCGGCGTCGTCGAAGACGAGGAAGGGGGCGTGGCCGCCGAGCTCCATCGACACCTTCTTCACGGTGTCGGCGCACTGCTTCAACAGCACCTTGCCGACCGCGGTGGAACCGGTGAAGGAGAGCTTGCGCACCGTCTTGTTCGAGGTGAGCTCGCCGCCGATCTTGGCGCTCGAGCCCGTCACCATGTTCAAGACACCCGCCGGCATGCCGGCGCGCTGGGCGAGCTCGGCGGCGGCCAGCGCGGTGAGCGGCGTGAGCCCCGCCGGCTTGATCACGACGGTGCAGCCGACCGCGAGCGCCGGCGCCGCCTTGCGGGTGATCATCGCGAGCGGGAAGTTCCACGGCGTGATCATGCCGCAGACGCCGACGGGCTGCTTGAGCGCGAGGATGCGCCGGGTCGGGAAGGGCGAGGGGATGGTGTCGCCGTAGACCCGCTTGGCCTCCTCGGCGAACCACTCGACGAAGGCGGCGCCGTAGAC
Source organism: Alphaproteobacteria bacterium (assembly GCA_046541805.1). Classification (GTDB taxonomy): domain Bacteria; phylum Pseudomonadota; class Alphaproteobacteria; order Geminicoccales; family Geminicoccaceae; genus JAAAPF01. The sequence continues at coordinate 3,885 of JBKHCM010000082.1, read as the reverse complement.
CACCTCACCCCGGGCCTCGCCCAGCGGCTTGCCCTGCTCCATCGTCATGATGGTGGCCAGGTCGTCGGCGTTGGCCATCAGCAGGTCGTACCAGTCGCGCAGGATCCGGGCGCGCTCCTTGGCGGTCTTCGCCTTCCAGTCGACCATCGCGCGCTCGGCGGCGGCGATCGCCCGCCGCGTCTCGGCGCCGCCCATCGCCGGTACCTCGGCGAGCGTCGCCCCGTCGGCCGGATTGTGGACGGCGAACCGCTCGCCCTCGTCGGCGCCGACCCAGTCGCCGTCGACGAGGCAGAGCTCCTTCAAGAGCGTCGGGTCGTTGAGCCGGTGGCGGGGATCCTCGAGCGCCGTCGCCATGGGTGCCTCCTCGGTCGGTGAGCGGCCGCCGGGCCGCGGACGCGTAGCCTAACGCCCCGACGCGTGCGGATCACGCCCGTAGCCGCCGTCGCGGCGAATGGCTGCGCTGCGTCGTCGGACCGGCCCTGCGCAGCGGCTGTCCATCGGAAAATGGTCGAAGGTCGCGGACGGCCCTCGGCCGATTTCCGCCGTTCGCGTCCCACCCCTGCGCGCCGCTGCGACTTCCGCGGAGCGGACGTCGATACCTTTCGAAGATAACGTCACCTGCAAATAAAACAGCACCAAAACACACCAGGGAGCTGGGTAATGGACACGGTTGCGCCGAAGACGGGTGGCATCCAGCCACCGGAGAGCTTTCGTGCCCGCTACGGGAATTTCGTGAACGGAAACTTTCGCGAGCCGGTGGGCGGCCGTTACTTCGAGAACGTGTCGCCGGTGACGGGCCGCCCGTTCTGCGAGATCGCGCGCTCCGACGCCACCGACGTCGAGCTCGCCCTCGACGCCGCCCACGCCGCCAAGGCGGGCTGGGGCCGGACCTCGGCGGCCGAGCGCGCTGCGGTTTTGAACGCCATCGCCGACCGCATGGAGGACAAGCTCGAGCTCTTGGCGACGGCCGAGACCTGGGACAACGGCAAGCCGATCCGCGAGAGCACGGCCGCCGACGTCCCCCTCGCCATCGACCATTTCCGCTACTTCGCGGCCTGCATCCGCGCGCAGGAGGGCTCGCTCGGCGAGATCGACGCCGACACCGTGGCCTATCACTTCCACGAGCCCCTGGGCGTCGTCGGCCAGATCATCCCGTGGAACTTCCCGCTCTTGATGGCGGCGTGGAAGCTCGCCCCGGCGCTCGCCGCGGGCAACTGCGTCGTCCTCAAGCCGGCGGAGCAGACCCCGGCCTCGATCCTGGTCTGGGCCGAGCTGGTGGGCGACCTCTTGCCACCGGGCGTCTTGAACATCGTCAACGGCTTCGGCCTCGAGGCCGGCAAGCCGCTCGCCCGCTCCAAGCGCATCGCCAAGATCGCCTTCACCGGCGAGACCACCACCGGGCGGCTGATCATGCAGTACGCCTCGGAGAACCTGATCCCGGTCACCCTCGAGCTCGGCGGCAAGTCGCCCAACATCTTCTTCGCGGACGTGGCGGCGGCCGACGACGACTTCTTCGACAAGGCGATCGAGGGCTTCGTGCTGTTCGCCTTGAACCAGGGCGAGGTCTGCACCTGCCCGAGCCGGGCGCTCGTGCAGGAGAGCGTCTTTGATCGCTTCATGGAGCGCGCACTCGACCGCGTCGCCGCCATCAAGCAGGGCGATCCGCGCGATCCGGCGACGATGCTCGGCGCCCAGGCCTCGCTCGAGCAGAAGGAGAAGATCCTCTCCTATCTCGACATCGGCCGCCAGGAGGGTGCGGAGGTGCTCGCCGGCGGCGGCGAGGCCAAGCTCGAAGGTGACTTGGCCGAGGGCTATTACGTCCAGCCGACGGTGCTCAAGGGCCACAACAAGATGCGGGTGTTCCAAGAGGAGATCTTCGGCCCCGTGGTCGCGGTGACGACCTTCAAGGACCACGACGAGGCGCTGGAACTCGCCAACGACACGCTCTACGGCCTCGGCGCCGGGGTGTGGAGCCGGGATGCCAACACCTGCTACCGCTTCGGCCGCGAGATCCAGGCCGGGCGGGTCTGGGTCAACTGCTACCACGCCTATCCGGCGCACGCCGCCTTCGGCGGCTACAAGGACTCGGGCATCGGCCGCGAGACGCATCGCATGATGCTCGACCACTACCAGCAGACCAAGAACCTGTTGGTGAGCTACAGCCCGAAGGCGCTCGGCTTCTTCTGAGCGTCCACGGTCGGTCGTCGACGGCGGGACGCGCGTCCCGCCGCGATGTCCCAGCCCTTGCCGGCCATCGACGAGGACGGGCCCCATGACGGCGAGCCTCGATCCACCGGCGCGCGTCACCGCCACCGCGGCGGCGCGTGCCTTCATCGCCGAGATCCGGCGCGAGCATCCGGACATCCTGTTCCACCAGTCCGGCGGCTGCTGCGACGGCTCCTCGCCGATGTGCTACCCGGCCGACGACTTCGCGGTCGGCGCCGGCGACGTCCGGCTCGGCAGCGTCGACGGCGTGCCGGTCTATATCGGCGGCGGCCAGTTCGAGCGCTGGCGCCACACCCAGCTCATCCTCGACGTCGTCCCCGGCCGGGGTGGGATGTTCTCGCTCGACAACGGCCGCGAGCGCCGGTTCTTCACCCGCTCGCGCGTCTTCAGCGCCGACGAGCTCGCGCGACTGGCCGACGCGGCGCCGCCGCCCGCTTGATCCAAGAAGCGTGAAATACGTGCCCAGTTCACATCGCACCGCCTTGAGGGAGGCAAATAACATGGCCACGATGAAGGCCGCGGTCGTCACCGAGTTCGGCAAGCCGCTCGACATCCGCGAGGAGAGGGTGCCCGAGGTGCCCGAGGACCGCATCCTCGTCCGCGTGCACGCCTCGGGTGTCTGTCACACCGACCTGCACGCCGCCCACGGCGACTGGCCGGTGCAGCCGAAGCTGCCCTTCATCCCCGGGCACGAGGGCGTCGGTGAGGTCGCGCAGGTCGGCAAGGCCGTGCGCGGCGTCGTCAAGGAGGGCGACCGCGTCGGCGTGCCCTGGCTGCACACCGCCTGCGGGCGCTGCGAGTACTGCCTGCGGGGCTGGGAGACGCTCTGCGAGCAGCAGGAGAACACCGGCTACAGCGTCGACGGCGGCTTCGCCGAGTACGTCGTCGCCGATCCGAACTATGTCGGCCATCTGCCCAAGGGCCTCGACTACGGCCCGGCCGCCCCGGTGCTGTGCGCCGGCGTCACCGTCTACAAGGGCCTCAAGCAGACCGACACCAAGCCGGGGGATTGGGTCGTGATCTCCGGCATCGGCGGGCTCGGCCATCTGGCCGTGCAGTACGCCAAGGCGATGGGCCGCCGCGTCGCCGCCGTCGACATCGCCGACGACAAGCTGAAGCTCGCCCGAGAGCTCGGCGCCGACGCCGTCTTCAACGCCGCCGCGGGCGACGCCGCGGCCGAGGTGCAGTCCCAGCTCGGCGGCGTTCACGGTGCGGTCATCACCGCGGTCAGCACCAAGGCCTTCGAGCAGACGCTCGGCATGATGCGCCGCGGCGGCACGATGGTCATGAACGGCCTGCCGCCGGGCAGCTTCCCCCTGCCGATCTTCGAGGTGGTCTTGAAGGGCCTCACCGTGCGCGGCTCGATCGTCGGCACCCGGCTGGACCTCACCGAGGCGCTCGCCTTCGCCGCCGACCACGCGGTCGAGAGCCATTTCCACTGGGACACGCTGGACAACATCAACGCCATCTTGGGCCAGATGCAGGAGAACAAGATCGACGGTCGCATCGTCATGACGCTGTGATCCCGACCGGCGTCCCCACCCGCGGGTGCGCGGCGCCGGGAGCCGAAAGCGGCCCGCCTCCCGCTCGAGCGCGAACCGCGCGCGGCCGGTCAGGAGATGGGCGGGTCCGCGCGGGCGCCGGAGCCCGGGCGGCCGC
>JBKHCM010000008.1:0-45001 GCA_046541805.1 Alphaproteobacteria bacterium | reverse complement strand
GGTACACGGCCGTGCCCGCCGGCAGCCGCCGGGCGAGGTCGCCCGCGCCGGCGAGCTGCTTGGGCGTCGCCTCCAGCGAGACGTCCGCCAGGAGCGCGGCCTTGGCCGGCTCCGGTCCGAGCGCGGCCCCGTAGCCCAGGTCCATGGCGACGCCTCCCCGCCCGCGGCCGCGCTCAGTAGGCGAAGTCGCGGCCGTGGGCGCGGGCGATCTCGCGGGCGTTGGGGTTGACCGACGGGCGGAACGGCACCTCGCAGACATGGGCGAGCGCAGGCTTGCCGGGCTCCTCGGCGTACGCCTCCGGCAGCCAGACGAAGAGCTCGGTGTCGATGACCGTGTGCTCCCAGTCGACATAGGCGAGCGCGATGTTGGTCTCGAGCTCGGGCGAGTACCACGGCGAGGTGACGAACCCGACGGGATCACCCTCGACCGTCACCGAGATCAGCCAGAAGTCGGGCGCGTAGTCGGTGATGGGCTTACCGCCGAGCTTGAGGCCCACCATCTTCTTCTTGAAGGGCGGGTTGCCGGCCTCGATCTGGGCGCGGACCGCCTCCAACTTCGCCTTTCCGATGTATTCTGCCGCCTTGTGGCGCGGCACCTGGTAGGCGAGGTTGGTCTGAAAGGGCAGCGTCTCGGCGTCGATGTCCTGGCCCCAGGACAGGATGCCGGCGGCGATGCGGCGGTGATGGGCCGGGGCGATCACCCTCAGCTCGTGCGCCTTGCCGGCCTCGAGCACCGTGTACCAGAGGTCCTCGGCGTAGAGCGTGGCGTCCATCAGGTAGATCTCGTAGCCCTTCTCGCCGGTGAAGCCGGTCTGCGAGACGATCACGTCGCGGCCGGCCACCTGGCCGCGCATCAGCCCGTAATAGGGAATGTCGCGGACCTGCTCACCGAACAGGTCGACCATCAAGGCCTCGGACTTGGGGCCCTGGATCTGCACCGGGGCCACATCGATCTCGCCGATGGTGACGTCGAAGCCCTTGGCGACGTTGACGCCTCTCAGCCACAGTTCGAGATCGCTGTCGGAGATCGAGAACCAGAACTCGTCCTCGGCGATCCGCAAGAGCACCGGGTCGTTCAGGATGCCGCCGTCCTCGTTGCAAAGGATGACGTACTTGCCGTGCATCGGGCGGATCTTGGTGGCGTCGCGGGTGATGACGTAGTTGACGAAGGCCTCGGCGTCGGGGCCCTTCACCTGGATCTGCCGCTCGACCGCGACGTTCCACATGGTCACGTGGTTGACCAGCGCGTCGTACTCGGCCATCGCGCCGCCGTCCTCGGGCCGGACGTAGCCGCGCGGGTGGTACATCCGGTTGTAGACGGTGCAGCGCCAGCAGCCGGCCTCGACCGAGAGATGCCAGTAGGGCGACTTGCGCACCCGGGTGGAGATCAGCATCTCGACCGGCGTCCGCCCGCTCTGCCGCAGGTTGATCGGCACCCGCCGGTGCGACTGGTCGACCGAGGTGACCTGGCCCCCCAGCGAGCGCGCGACCGTCCACGGCGTCCCGCCGTGACTACGCGTCGTCGGCTCGACGACGGACTCAAGCCCTTCGTGAACAGTCTCGCTCATGGCAATCTCCCCGCGCGCACCTAGCCTCGGCCCCGTATCCCCCCCCTTAAACCGAAATCTTCCGCGCAACGTCAGTCCGGGGACGACGCCGAATATACCAAAAGCGGCACGGCTTCGCTTTTTCGTCAGTACCGATCGGCGGACTCGTCCACCGGTATCTTAAGCGCTATTCCATGGCGAGATGAGGTATAATTTCATGAAGTCGAGATGGCGGAAATCAGCCGATTTTATCTGAAGCTTTTTTGAAAAGCGACGCCTTATTGAGGTCAAGCGACGTGGCGTCGTCTGATGAGCAGGACCGCGCGCCGGGCCTCCTCGGACGCGCCGAGCCATGTTCGTGTCGGACCACCGGAAGCGGATGTCGCGCGCGCGGAAACCCCGAACATCGCGAGCCGGTACACGGGGACTCCGCGGGGCGGAAACGCGACGGCCGCGTCCCCTGCGGCGAGGGGTCTGGAGCGATGCGCCAGCGCGCGCCGATGCAGCGCTATTCGGTCTGGTCGCTGGTGCGCGAGGGGCTCCGCGGCCAGCGCGGCTGGCGGCCGGCCTGGCGCGACGCCGCGCCGAAGCCCGCTTACGACGCGGTGATCATCGGCGGCGGCGGCCACGGGCTGGCGACCGCCTACTACCTCGCCAAGGAGCACGGGATGCGCGACATCGCCGTGCTCGAGAAGGGCTGGCTCGGCGGCGGCAACGCCGCGCGCAACACCACGATCATCCGCTCGAACTACCTGAACGACGAGAGTGCGGCGATCTACGACCACGCCATGCAGCTCTGGAAGGGTCTCGGGCGCGAGCTCAACTTCAACATCATGATGAGCCACCGCGGCGTGCTGAACCTCGCCCACGACGACGGCGAGATGCGCCAGCTCAAGCGCCGGGTCGAGGCCAACCGCCTGAACGGCGTCGACGCCGAATGGCTCGACGCCCAAGAGGTCAAAGCGTTCTGCCCGCCGATCAACATCTCCCGCGACGTCCGCTACCCGGTCATCGGCGCGACGCTGCAGCGCTCGGGCGGGGTCAACCGCCACGACGCCGTGGTCTGGGGCTACGCCCGCGCCGCCGATGCGCTGGGCGTCGACCTCGTCCAGCACTGCGAGGTCACGGGCATCGACGTTCGCGGCGGCGTCGTCCAGGGCGTGCGCACCACCCGCGGCGACATCCAAACGCCCAAGGTGGCGAGCGTCGTGGCCGGCCACACCAGCGTGATCGCCGACATGGTGGGGCTGCGCCTGCCGATCGAGAGCCACCCCTTGCAGGCGCTGGTCTCCGAGCCCGTCAAGCCGATCCTGCCGTGCGTCGTCATGTCGAACGCGGTGCACGCCTATTGCAGCCAGTCGGACAAGGGCGAGCTCGTCATCGGCGCCGGCATCGATCCCCACATCTCCTATACCCAGCGCGGCGGCTTCAACATCATCGAAGACGAGATCGCAGCCCTTCTCGAGCTGTTTCCGATGTTCTCGCGGCTGAAGCTGATGCGGCACTGGGCCGGCACGGTCGACGTCTGCCCCGACGCCAGCCCGATCATCTCGAAGACGCCGGTGAAGGGCTTCTACGTCAACGGCGGCTGGGGCACCGGCGGCTGGAAGGCGACGCCCGGCTCCGGCCACGTCTTCGCCGGCCTCGTCGCCAACGACGCGCCGAACGCCATCGCCGAGCCGTACGCGCTCACCCGCTTCGCCACCGGCAAGCTGGTGGCCGAGCACGGCGCCGCCGCCGTCGCCCACTGAGGCCCACCGAGGGAGGACCGCGCCCATGCTCCTCGTCCCCTGCCCCCACTGCGGCGAGCGCGACCAGAGCGAGTTCGCTTACGGCGGCGAGGCCCACCGCACCCGGCCGACGGCGCCCGAGACGCTGAGCGACGACGAGTGGGCCGACTACGTCTTCATGCGGACCAACACCAAGGGTGTCTTCGCCGAGCGCTGGTGCCACACCGCCGGCTGCCGCAAATGGTTCAACGCGCTCAGGGACACGCGCACGGACGCGTTCCTCGCGGTCTACCGCATCGGCGAGGCGCCGCCGCGGCCGGGTGCGGAGGCCAAAGACCACGTCCCCGCCGACGAGGCGCTCGCATGACAGCGCAGCCCTACCGGCTGGCCGAGGGCGGGCGGATCGACCGCAGCGCGCCCCTCACCTTTCGCTTCGACGGCCGCGACTACACGGGCTACCGCGGCGACACGCTGGCCTCGGCGCTGTTGGCCAACGGCGTGCGCACGGTGGCGCGCAGCTTCAAATACCACCGCCCGCGCGGCGTCCTCACCGCCGGCAGCGAGGAGCCGACAGCACTGGTGCAGGTGGGAAGCGATGCGGCGACGACGGTGCCGAACGTGCGCGCCACCGAGCTCGAGCTCTACGACGGCCTGGAGGCCACGCCGCAGAACTGCTGGCCGTCGCTCGGCCGCGACGTCGGCGTGGTCAACGACGCGCTCGCCCGCTTTTTGCCCGCCGGCTTCTACTACAAGACCTTCATGGGCCCGCCCTTGGGCTGGATGCGCTTCGAGGGCGCCATCCGCGCCGCCGCGGGGATGGGCAAGAGTCCGACCGCGCGCGACCCGGACCGCTACGAGCACGTCAACCGCCACTGCGAGGTGCTGGTCGTGGGCGGCGGGGCGGCGGGGCTCGTCGCGGCGCGGGAAGCGGCGCGGACGGGCGCGCGGGTGATCCTGGCGGAGGAGACCGGCGCGCTCGGCGGCGGCCTGCTCGCCACCGCGCCCGACGCCGCCCTGATCGACGGCCGTCCCGCCCGGGCCTGGCTCGCCGAGATCGAGGCCGAGCTCCGGGCGCTGCCCGAGGTCACCGTCCTCACCCGCACCACCGCCACCGGCTGGTACGACCGCAACTGGCTGACGCTCGCCGAGGCCTTGCTGGACCACCTGCCGCCCCGCGAGCGCGATGCGCGCCTGCCGCGCCAGCGGCTCTGGCGGGTGCGCGCGACGTCCGTCGTGCTGGCGACCGGCGCCATCGAGCGCCCGCTCCTCTTCCACGCCAACGACCGCCCGGGCGTCATGCTGGCGGGCGCGGTGCGGGCCTATCTCCACCGCTGGGGCGTCGCCCCCGGCCGGCGCGCCGTCGTGGCCACCAACAACTCCGACGCCTGGCGCACCGCCTTCGACCTCGCCGCCGCCGGGGTCGAGATCGCGGCCGTCGTCGACAGCCGCGCGCAGCCGGGCGAGCGCCTGCTCGCCAAGGCGCAGGCGCTGGGGCTGCCGGTGCGCACCGGTGCGATGGTCGTGGCCGCCAAGGGCCGGCGCGAGGTCCGCGGCGCGACGATCGCGCGCGCCGACGGTAGCGGCGGCCGCGAGCATCTCACCTGCGATCTGCTCGTCGTCTCCGGCGGCTGGGCGCCCAACCTCGCGCTCTACGCCCAGTCCAAGGGTGCCATCGCCTGGGACGACGATCTCCAGGCCTTCCGCCCCAAGCCGAACGGGGCCGGTGCCCGGTTCGCCGGTTCCGCCGCAGGTGACTTCGATCTGGCGGCGAGCCTGCGCGCCGCGGCCGTCGCGGGCGCCGAAGCCGCGGGCGTCACGCCCGAGCACGTGCCCGAGGTGCGCGATGACGCCGTCGCCTACGCCCTCGCGGCAGCCCCCAAGGCGACCGGCGGGCGGGTCTTCGTCGACCTGCAGAACGACGTCACGACCAAGGACATCAAGCTGGCGGCCGCCGAGGGCTACCGCTCGGTCGAGCACGCCAAGCGCTACACGACGCTCGGCATGGGCACCGATCAGGGCAAGACGTCGGGCCTGAACGGTGTGCAGACGCTCGCCGACACGCTCGGCAAGACCGTGCCCGAGGTCGGCGTCACCACCTTCCGCCCACCCTACAAGCCGGTGAGCTTCGGTGCCGTCGCCGGCCAGCACGTCGGCGAGCTGTTCCATCCCCGCCGCACCACCGCGATGCACGAGGCCCATGTCGAGGCCGGCGCGGTCTTCGAGCTCGTCGGCGACTGGCTGCGGCCGCGGGTCTACCCGAAGGCGAACGAGAGCTTCGACGACGCGCTTCAGCGCGAGTGCCGGGCGGCGCGCAGTACTTGCGCGGTGCTCGACGCCTCGACCCTCGGCAAGATCGACATCAAGGGCCCCGACGCGCGGGAATTCCTGAACCGGGTCTACACCAACGCCTGGATGAAGCTGGCCCCCGGCCGCTGCCGCTACGGCCTGATGTGCAACGAGGACGGCATGGTCTTCGACGACGGCGTCACGGCCTGCCTCGCCGACGACCACTTCCACATGACGACGACCACGGGCGGTGCCGCCGGCGTGCTCGCCTGGCTCGAGGAATACCTGCAGACCGAGTGGCCGGAGCTGAAGGTGTACCTCACCTCGGTGACCGAGCAGTGGGCGGTGGCCTCGATCTGCGGTCCCCTGAGCCCGCAGCTGGCGGCCGAGCTGTTCGACGACATCGACGCCGACCCGCTAGGCTTCCCCTTCATGTCGCACACGAGCGGGCACATCGCGGGCGTGCCGGTGCGGGTCTTTCGGGTCTCGTTCACGGGCGAGGTGAGCTACGAGATCAACGTGCCGGCGCGCTACGGCCTCTGGCTCTGGCGGCTGATCGAGGAGCGCGGCGCCAAGTACGGGCTCACCCCCTACGGCACCGAGGGCATGCATCTGCTCCGGGCGGAAAAGGGCTTCATCATCGCCGGCCAGGACACCGACGGCACCGTGACCCCGCTCGACCTCGGCATGCGCTGGGCGGTCAAGAACAGCGCCGACTTCATCGGCCGCCGCTCGCTCTTCCGCAGCGACACCGCCCGCGCCGATCGCCGCCAGCTCGTGGGGCTCTTGAGCAAGGACCCCGGTTTCGTCCTTGCCGAGGGCGCGCAGGTGATCGGCGAGCCGGCGGAGCGCAGCGGCCGCACGCCGATGCTCGGCCACGTGACCTCCAGTTATTTCAGCCCGAATCTCGGCCGTTCGATCGGGCTCGCGCTGATCGCGGGCGGCCACGGCAGGATGGGCGAGACCGTGTATGTCGCGCGGCGCGGCGGGTCGCCGGTGCCGGCCACGATCACGGCGACGGACTTCCTCGCCACCGTCGAAGGTGCCGCCTGATGGACCCGCGCGCCCGCTCGCCCCTCGCCCATCGCGACCCGCTCACCGGCGACGGCCTGCGGCTCGCCGAGCGGCCGTTCGAAGGGCTTCTGGTCCTGCGCGGCGCACCGGAGGCGGTCGGCGAACCGTTCGCCGCGACCGCCGGCTTGGAGCTGCCGCGCGTCTGCCGCGGCACCGCCCGCGGGCCGGGGCTGACCGCGCTCTGGCTCTCGCCCGACGAGTGGCTGCTGGTGACACCCACCGTCGCGGACGCCGAAGAGTTGATGCCCAAGCTGGAGGCGGCGCTCGCCGGCCGCCACCATCAGCTCGTCGCCGTCTCGGATTACCATACGGTCATCGAGCTTGCCGGTGCGGTCGCGCGCGACGCCCTCGCCAAGCTCGTCGCGGTCGATCTGCACCCCCGCGCCTGGCGCCGCGACGAGGTGCTGGGCACGCTCCTCGCCAAGGCCGCCGTCCAGCTCTGGCTCGTCGCCGACGAGGCCGACCCGGGCGGCCCCACCGCCCGGCTGATCGTCCGCCGCTCGCTCGCCGACCACGTCTGGTGCCTGCTCGCCGAGGCCGGCCGCGAGTGGGGCCTGCCCGCCCAGACGCCCGAAGGCGTCGTGCCGCTCGCGCCCGCGGCCCCGGACGCCGCCCGGCGGTGAGGGCGTGGCCGTGCCGGACCTGGCGGCGAGCTCCCGATCGGCTCGATGCAACCACGCCGGTGGGCAACGCTCCAGGCTTGGGCATCGGCGTCGACGTCGCCTTGCCGTGACGGCGCCCGCGATGACGGCGTGCTCGTGCTCGCCGCGATGCTCAAGACCCTGGGGCTGGATCGCCTCGCCCACGTCGCCACCCCCGGCGCCCGCATGGCCGCCAGCACCTGCGCAAGGTGCTGGAGTTCGACGTGCTCGGCTTCGCCCGCGCCGCCCTCCTGGCGCGCGTGGCCGCGCTGTTCGGCGCCGATTTCGCCGGGACGTGGGCGGGCCGCCAGCTGCCCGCCCGGACGAGGTTGGCGCAGGCGAAGGCGGAGCACCGGCGGCCGACCGCGGGCTCGCCCCTCAGGCGGCGGCCCAGACGTTCTTGAACTGGCCCTGGCTGCCGCCGTCGTAGAAGACCTCGATGATCCGCTTGCCGAGCGGGTCGAGGCGGGGGTCGTTGCGCAGCGGCTCGAGCTCGCGCTTGAAGAAGGCCTTGAGCTGCTCGGCGCCCTGTTGATAGGCCTCGTCGCCGACCTCGGGCTGGTGGTTCACCCTGAGGAACCAGTCCGGGATGTTGGCGCCCTCGACGTGCATCTGCAGCAGCACGTAGCCCAAAAGCGGGGTGTCGGCGCGCTGGAGCTGACCGCGGCGGAAGCGCGCGCCGCCGCGCCGGGCGAGGTACTCGCGGCCGATCCACTGCGGCATGAAGCCGACCTGCCAGGCACCGATGTGGCTGTTCGGGAAGATGGCGAAATCGGTCTCCGGGGTCTCGCGGATCTGGGTCAAAAGGATGTTGGCGAAGTCGACGACGCGGCCGGTGGCGAAGGGCCAGAACGAGCCGACGCCCTCGCTCTGCAGGCCTTCGCTGTCGACGATGCTGGGATTGGCGTGGCCGCGCGGGGCGGCGAGGCGCCAGAGCCAGCCCAAGGCCGGCGGCAGGATGTGGAGCATGCCGAAGATGCCGTAGCTGGGATTGTCGCGCGTGCAGGGCGGGGTGCGGATGCCGAGGGTGCGGATGTCGATCTCCACCGGCTCGTCCTGGATGTTCGGCACCTGGTCGCGCGGCAGGATCACCCGAGGGTTGGGACACGGCTTGCCCGGGGCGTCATGGGTGTGCTCCCAGATCAGGCAGGTGGCGTTGGGCACGCCGTCGAGGTTGATGAAGATCAGCGGCTTGGTGGGTTGGGTGCAGACGCGCTCCAGATGGGGGTCGACGCCGTAGCTCTTGATGTGGTCGACCCGCACGAACCAAGCGTTCTCGGCGTCCATGGTGACGAGCTTGCCGCCCGGGCGCTGCAGCTCGGGCTGCGACTGCGCCATGTCGTCGGTGACGGGGAAGAGCTCGCAGGCGTGCGGCAGGACGAGGTGGCGCTGCTCGCCGGTCACGGTGTTGGTGCCGAGGCGCAGCCGGCCGTCGTGCTCGCGGTGCGGGTATTCCAGCAGCTCGCTCTTGCCGCCGCCCGACGCCCCCTCGTGCATGATCGTGAAGGTGTAGTCGTAGGGCGTGACCACCTGCACCGTCGAGGCGTGGTTGGTCACCCAACCCTCCTGCTCGCCGATGTTGAGCAGAATCCCGTAGACGCCCTTCTTGGCGCTCGGCCCCGGATAGAGGTTGAGCGAGAAGATCTCGTGGAGATGGTCGGTGCGGTTGTGCACGACGACCTGCCTGCCGTCGCACAGGGTGTGCCGGAACGGTGGCGCCAGGAAGATGAAGGCCTGCGGGTGGAAGTCCGCGCCGGCCGCGGTGCCGGCGACATGGCCCTGCAGGTCGGCGAGGCCGCCGGCGAAGAAGCCGGCGTTGGCCGGGCCGATGAAGAGGCTGTCGTAGCCGTGCTCGGCGTGGCCCGAGCGGAACGGCACCAGGATCAGCTCCTCGCCCTTGAGCCAATCGAGGACCTGCTGGCGGGCCTCGGTGAAGGGCACCCCGAACCGGTCCTTGAACCGCGGCTTGTCGGACGGCGCGTCGTCGGCGACGACCATGCTGTCGGGGTCGCGCCGCCGCATGTACGGCTCCACATAATTGACGGCGGCGCCGTTGCGGCAGCGTGCGACCGTCGCCTCGAGGACCCAGCCACGCCCCGGCGTGTCGTAGCCGACCTCGTAGAGGTCGCAGCCCGGCCCGCCGCAAGCCATCTCCAATAGGTCTTCGCGGCTTTCGGCGACGTAAATCTGCGGCGCCGCGTCGATGATCGCCGCGACGTGCGCCGGCACGGCGAAGTTCACGCGCGCATCTGTCCCACGGGAATTGTCCATGGATGGCCTTCCTCCGCCGTTCATGGAAATGAAATGCCTCAAGGGCATGCTCTGCGAGTGTACTCAAGACGTCGAGAGGGTCAGCCTTGGCGTTTCGTCTTGCTGCCGGCAGGCTGGTGGCGGGAGAGACCACCTTGACGGCGAACGCACGCAGGGTGCTGCGAGCCAAGTTGGGGCTCTTGGAGCTGGCCGCGCCGCGCGGCCATGTCGGCCGGGCCGCCAGGTGCGCGGCCAGTCGCGCGACGGCTTCGACCGGTTTCGCCCGGGTTCCGCGAACCCGAACTGCGGCGGCTGGGTCCAGCCCGGCGGCGAGCGCGGGTCAGCGGCTGGCGACCGGTGGGCGGGCTCGATGCGGTGTCGCCGTCGGGGCGGCGTCGTCACCGGAAGGCGCGGGCGCCGGCATCAAGCTCAGCACCGCCTGCCCCACCGCGAGCGGCGCCAGGCTGCCGGCGATGACGAGGGTCCAGCCGAGCGGATCGAGCGGCACGACCTCGAGGATGGTCGTCAGCCCGGGCATCAAGGCGGCCATCGCGACCAGCGCGACGCACAGCCCGACCGCCGCCCAGACCCACCGGTTGCGAACCACTTCGTTGTCGAGCACCGGGCTGGCGGGGTCGCGCATGTTGAACACGTGCCACAGCCGAGCCAGCGCGAAGGTGAGGAAGGCGGCGGTCACCGCCTGCTCGCGCCCGAGCTCCAGCGGGCCCAGGGCCGCGAAGAACACGGCCGTCGCCGCCACCGCGATCAAGAGGCCCCAAAGCGCCGTTCCCGTCCAGTGCCGCCGCGTCAGGATCGGTTCCTTGGGGTCGCGCGGCGGCCGCTGCATGATGCCGCTCGGGCTCTCGCCGACGCCGAGGGCGAGCGCCGGGAACACGTCCAGCACGAGGTTGATGAACAGGATCTGCAACGGCAACAGCGGTAGCGGGGCACCGACCGACGCGCAAAAGCCCACGGCCAGAACCTGGCCCAGATTGCCCGACAGCAGGAAGACGATGAACCGCCGGATGTTCTCGAAGATCGTCCGGCCCTGCTCGATCGCCGCGACGATCGTCGAGAAGGCGTCGTCCTTGAGCACGATGTCGGCCGCCTCGCGTGCCACCTCGGTCCCGCGCCGCCCCATGGCGATGCCGACATCGGCCTTCTTCAACGCCGGGGCGTCGTTGACCCCGTCGCCGGTCATCGCGACGACGGCGCCGGTCTCCTGCCAGAGGCGGACGAGGTCGAGCTTCTGCCCCGGCGAGACGCGGGCGAAGACCCGCCGCCGGCGCAGCGCCGCGTGCGCGTCGGCGCCGACGGCATCGAGATCGGGCAGGTCGCGGCCGGCGAGCGGCGTCGGCTCCTCGGCGAGCCCCACCTGGCGGGCGATGGAGGCCGCGGTCACCGGCTGGTCACCGGTCACCATGACGACCCGGATCCCGGCCGTCCGGCAGCGGCCCACGGCGTCGACCGCGTCGGCGCGCGGCGGGTCGGCGAGCCCCGCCAGCCCGAGCAGCGTCAGCTCCGCGTAAGGGTCGGCGTCGACCGTCTCGACGCTGCGTTCGGCGAAGGCCAGAACGCGCAGACCCTGCTCGGCCAGCGCGGTGACGCGCGCGTTCCACCGGCGCCGGTCGTCGTCGGCGAGCGGCCGGGCCTCGCCGTCCGCGGTGGCGACGCGGCTCGCCGCCGCCAGCACGGCCTCCGGCGCGCCCTTGACCGCGACGCGAACGCCGTCCTCGGTGCGGTGCAGGGTCGCCATCATCTTGGTGTCGCTGTCGAAGCTCACCTCGCGCGCTTCGGGCTGGTGCTCGAGGAGCGCGTCGCGCCCGAGGCCCACGGCCCCGGCCGCCGCCAAAAGCGCGAGCTCCATCGCATCGCCGGTGCCCGCCGCGGGCGGCTCGCCGTCGCCTGCTCGATCCGCGCCCCGTTGCCGTTCGTCCGGCGCGGCGGCAAGCTCGGCGTTGTTGCAAAGCGAGGCGACCTCGAGGAGGCGGCGGGCGAGCCCCGGCGGCTCCTCCGGCCGGTGCCCGGGGCGCCAGTCGACGTCCTCGTCGCATCCGGGCAGGGCCAGGCGGGCGAGGCGCATGCGGTTCTCGGTCAACGTCCCGGTCTTGTCGGCGAAGACGACGTTGGTCGAGCCCAGGGTCTCGACCGCCGCCAGCCGCTCGACCAGCGCGTTGCGTTGCGCCATGCGCCACATGCCGCGCGCCAGCGCCACCGTCGCGACGATCGGCAGGCCTTCGGGCACGGCGGCCACCGCGAGCGCCACCGCCGTCTCCAGCATGGTCACGACGTCCTTGCCCCCGACCCAGCCGAGTGCGGCCACGACCGCGGCCACCACCAGGGTCAACAGGACGAGCCGCCGCGCCAGCCGGTCCAGCCGCTTCTCGAGCGGGGTGACCTCCTGCTCCGCCGCCTCGACCATGCGGGCCACCGCGCCCAGTTCGGTCGCCATGCCGGTCGCGACCACGACCCCGGCGCCGCTGCCGCCGGTGACGGCGGTGCCCTTGAAGGCCATCGAGCTGCGCTCGGCGAGCGGTGCCTCGGCGTCGACCGGATCGGTCCGCTTGGTGGTGGGGACGGACTCGCCGGTGAGCGCGGACTCGTCGCAGCTCAGGCCGTTCGCTTCGATGAGCCGCAGGTCCGCGGTGACGACGTCGCCCGCCTCGAGCAACACGACGTCGCCGGGCACGAGCGCCTCGGCGTCGACCATCCGGCTGTCGCCGCCGCGCCGCACCCGCGACCGCACGGTGCCGAGGCTGCGCAGCGCCTCCATCGAGCGCACGGCCCGCCACTCGGTGACGAAGCCGATGGCGGCGTTGACGACGATGACGCCGAGGATCGCGAACGCCTGGACGACCTCGCCCATGACCGACGACAACACCACCGCCGCGGCGAGGATCGCGATCACCAAGCTGCGGAACTGGTCGGCGAGGACCCGCCACCACTTGGCCTCGTCGGCCGCCTGCAGCCGGTTGGGGCCGTGCTCCCGGTGGCGCCTTAGAACCGTCTTGTCGTCCAGCCCGCGCTCGGCGTCGACCGACAGGGCCTTCAAGGTCGCGTCGACCTCAAGCGCATGCGGTTGCGTCACGCGATCCCTCCCGGCGTCGTCTCGGTTCGGAGCGCCCGGCGACATCGCGCACAGCGGGCCGGCACGCGCCGTGGCGATCGTTCGACCTTCGGCTCGCGCGGCCGGGTGAGCGGCGGACGTTCCGCGTCCGCCACGCCCAAAAACGACTGCCTGCTGCCTCGCCGGCTCGCCACCGCTCGATGCCGGCGCGCCTTCGCCAGCGTCGCCCGCCGACGCGCCGACGCGAGGCGCCGACGCGAGGCGCCGGGGCTTGAACGGGTTCGCGCGGTGATCATCGCCGGCATCGCCCGCGTCCGCGCCCGGGACGACGTCGCCGTGGCGCGCGCCGTCCGCCTGCGGCGCATCCCCGCCGCCTGTCGGTGCCGGCGTCGGCCCGCGGCACCCTCCCGGCTCTACCGGCGGCGATCCGCAAAATGGCCTCTCGGCTGGTTCTGGCGACCTTCAAGGGAGAGGCCGTCGGCGTTCGGGCGACCCAAGGCGCCGCGCGCACTTTTCCCGCCGGGTCCGGCGCGCCGGGTGCGCGCCTCGACGCGCTCGGCGGAGCGGATGGCGCTGGCGCGCGGGTCGGCAGGGATCCGCGGCCCGGCGATGGCGGCACCGGACCGAGCGTCGCCGTTCTGCCGGCCGTTCCTTCTGCCCGCCGGGTTCGCCGTGGTGAAGCTCTCCATCGCCATCGTCGGCGCCTTGACGCACGCACGCCACGCGCGAAAGGAGCCGGCGCACCGGCTCGACCGGCGGGCCGTGCTGGCGGAAGCGCCGGCAGGGGGCCGGGCGATGTGCGCTGCGCCCGCGTCGGTGCCGCGGCGCCGCGCGCCCCCGGTGGCGAGCGGCCCGGTCGTGTTCCGCCGCGGCGACCGGCGTCGGATCAAAAGTCGATGTCGCCGAAGCCGCCCGGGTCCTCCTCCGCGGGCGCCTCCTCGGCCGCCGCCTGATCGCCCCCGAACAGGCCGCCGAGCAGGTTCGCGAGCAGCACGCCGCCGGCCACCCCTGCCGCCGTCTGCGCGGCGCCGGCGAGAAAGCCGCCACCCGCTTGGTGCGGCTGCTGCCGCGACCACGGACCCGGGGACGCGGGGCGCCCCGCTGCTCCGCCGCGTTCCAGTTCCGCGATCCGCGCCTCGGCGGACTCCAGCGCCTGCTGCTGCGCCACCACGGTCTGCGCCATGTAGTAGGCGGCACCCGGCTGGCGTCGCAGGCGGTCGGCGATGAAGCGCTCGGCCTCGGCATCGCGCTCGGGCGCACTCTGCTCGAAGTCCTTCATCCGTTCGAAAAGCCGCTCGATCGCGGCCTGATCCTGCTGGTCCATGGTCTCTCCCTTCCCCATCATCGCCGGCCAGATCGGCCCGGGCCGACGTGATGTGGGCCGGCCCGCCCCGAGCGCAAGCCGAGCGCGGCGCGGCACGGGTCGCCCGGCCATCGCGCGACGTCCGTTCGGGCGACGCCGCGGCGTCGATGGCGGGAACGACGCCGCTCCCCCGCGACGCGGGACACTCCCCGGCATCGGCCGCCGGCGAACCCGGCAGCGTGACTCCCGCGCGGCCGTCACAAACTTGTCCAAGTCGGAGTTTATGGAGCAGGTCCGAGGGTAACTGCAGCGCAAGGGAGTTCGATGGTGAAGCTCAGCAGAACGACGGCCGCAGCGATTGTCTCGCTGGCGGTCTCGGCCCCCGCCATGGCGCAGGAATCCGAGGTCGAGAACGTGATCTTGATGGTCTCCGACGGGATCGGCTTCAATGGCTGGCTGGCGTCGGATTATTACCAGGGCCGTGCCGGCGAGCAGCCCTACCAGGTGACCCGGCCCGACGGCACCGAGCCGGTGGCGCTCGGCATGGCGCACGCCTCGCTCAACCTCGTGGACGAGGCCGGAGGGGTGCTGGAGAGCGGGAGCGATCCGGAGACGGCCGCGGGCGCCGTCGAACAGGCCTACGATCCGGTGGCGCGGTGGTATCGGTTCGAGAACGCCTTTTTGAACGACTTCCCGCCGATCGGGGAGGACTACACCTCCTACACCGATTCGGCCGCCTCCGGCTCGGCGTTGCACACCGGCCGCAAGACCGCCAACGGCCGCATCAACATGGACTGGACCGGCGAGACGCCGCTCAGGACCATCGCGCAGATCGCGATGGACCAGGGCCGTAGCGCCGGCGCCGTGTCGACGGTGCAGGCCGCCCACGCCACCCCGGCGTCGGTGATCGCCCACAACGTCTCGCGCAACAACTACGCCGCCATCTTCAACGAGATGCTGCAAAGCGACCTCGACGTCATCATGGGCGCCGGCCATCCGCTCTACGACGCCAGCGGCGACCGCCTGGAACCGGACCCCGACGATGCCGAGGCCTTCGAGTACGTCGGCGGTCCCGAGACCTGGGCGCAGCTCACCAGCGACGAGGGGCTGAACGGCTTCACCTTCATCGACGACGTCGCCGACTTCGAGCGGCTGGCGGCCGGTGAGGAGCTGCCCGAGAGGGTCGTCGGCATCGCGCGCTCGAACAGCACCATCCAGGCGCAGCGCGAGGGCTTGGCCGAGGGCGACACCGTCTCCGGCATGGCCCGGCGCGACGACGTGCCGTCGCTGGCCACGATGACGGCGGGCGCGCTCGAGATCCTCGATCGCAACCCGGACGGCTTCTACCTGATGGTCGAAGGCGGGGCGGTCGATTGGATGGGTCACGCCAACGACATGCCGCGGTTCATCGAGGAGCAGATCGACTTCGACGAGGCGGTCGCGGCGGTGATCGACTGGGTCGAGACCAATTCGAGCTGGGACGAGACCCTGTTGATCGTGACCTCCGATCACGAGACCGGCGGCATCTGGGGCGCCGAGACCTTCCGCAACGGCGAGGGCGGGCCGATCGCGGCGGACCGCTCCGACGAGGCGATCGAGGCCGCGCGCTTCGATCCGCGCGAGGACCGCTTCGTCCAGTTCAACGCCGTGCAGAACCTCGGCGCTGGTCGGCTTCCGGGCTATCAGTGGGCGTCGGGCAACCACACCAACGAGCTGGTGCCGTTGTGGGCGCTGGGTGCGGGCGCCGAGGCGTTCCACCAGTTCACGCGCACCGACCAAAAGGCGGCGGAGCTCTGGGGCGAGCCCTACGGCTGGGACGGTGCGTTTGTCGACAACACCGCCGTCTTCCACGTCATGAACGACGCGTTCGCCGGCGCGGTCGAACGCGAGACGGCGGCCCGCTGATCCACCAGCGGCGGCCGACGATGCCGGGGACCCGCGCGACCGCGCGGGTCCCTTTTTCGTGCCTCGGTGCGCCGGGCCGCGCCTCCGACGCGACCGCGAGACATCGCCCCGGGTGGGCCTATCCGGCGCCGCCGAGACCGGGCTCTTCGGGCGCCGCTCGCGGCGCGCTCGCGTGAATCGGGCGCCGCTCGCGGCGCGCTCGCGTGAATCGGGCGCCGCTCGCGGCGCGCTCGCGTGAACATCTTGTGCGGTGAAGCGTTCCGCGCGTTCAAACGGGCCCCCGGCGCTTGCTGGCGACGCGGAGAACGCCAATGCGCCGGCGCGGGCCCACGCGCCCGGCTTTCCGGGATGGCGCGGCGGGCGGGCCCGCGCGTCAGCCGGACGCCGGCCACCGCTCGACACGGGCATCAGCTGTTATAATATATCGTCAAATCGGTCCGCCCTCAGCGCTTCGAACGAGTTTCCCATGACGGTGCCCAGCCTCGCCGCGCGCATTCCGGTCGTCGTGCTCACGGGCTTTCTCGGCGCCGGCAAGACGACGCTGTTGCAAAAGCTCGTGCGGCGCCCGGAGCTCGCCGGCACCGCCGTCATCGTCAACGAGTTCGGCGAGATCGGCCTCGACCACGATCTCCTGGAGGCGGGCGACGAGACCGTGGTCGAGCTCGACGGCGGCTGTCTTTGCTGCAGCGTGCGCAGCGATCTCGTCGACACGCTCAAGGACCTGCACGGCCGCCACGTCCGCGCCCGCATCGATCTCGCGCGCGTCGTCGTCGAGACCACGGGGCTCGCGGACCCCGCGCCCATCCTGGCGACGCTCTTGTCCGACATCTACGTCAGCCGGTATTTCCGTCTCGCGTCGGTGGTCACCCTGATCGATGCGGCCGCCGGCGGCGACACGCTCGACGCCCATGTCGAAGCGCGCCGGCAGGTGGCGGTCGCCGACCGGCTGGTGCTCACCAAGCTCGACCTCGCGCCCGAGGTCGGCCCGTTGTGGTCGCAGCTGCGCCGGCTCAACCCGACCGCGCCGGTGCTGCGCGCGGTCGACGGCGAGGTGGATGCCGCCCGGCTGTTGGAGGACGGGCTCTACGACCCGGCGACGAAGGGCGTCGACGTCCAGGCCTGGCTGCGCGCCGAAGCCCACGCCCACGACCACCACGACGACCACCTTCATCACCACGACGTGAACCGCCACGGCGAGGACATCCGCGCCTTCTGCCTGCGCCGTGAGGCGCCGATCCCGGCCGCCGCCTTCGAGACCTTCATGGATCTGTTGTGGTCGATGCGCGGCGCCGACCTGTTGCGGGTCAAGGGCCTGGTCCATCTCGCCGAGGAGGGCGAGCGGCCGCTGGTCTTCCACGCCGTCCAGCACGCCGTGCACCCGGTGGTGACGCTCGAGCGCTGGCCGTCCAACGACCGCGCCACCCGTATCGTCTTCATCGTGCGCAACATCGCGCCGGGCAAGGTGGAGGCGATGCTGGACGCGCTCGTCGCCCAGGCCCCCGAGATCGAGGCCGGCCGCGCCGCCGCCGAGGGCGAAGGGCCTTTGGGTCGCACGCCGTCGTGAGCCCGACGTCCGGCCGCGGCGTCGAGCGCGCCGGCCCGTTGGAGCACGAGCGGGCCATGGGTCTGTTGCCGCGCTCGCTCTGCCCGCCGCGCGCCGCTGCGGGCACACCCCGAGGGTGGGATCGACGTCCTGAGCGAGCTCGTGACCGACCTTGCCCCTTGTTGCCCTCGCTCATAGCCAGAGGCCGGTGGGATGTTGGCGCGTTGGTAAGCGCTGTTGCAACACGGGCGCGACGTCCTGGAGGACCGCGACGAGCAGCCGCCCCCCTGAAAGCGTTCGCGGCCGCGCGCGACGCCTATAACATCGCGCGGAAGAAGACGCGGCGGCGAAGCTGTGCGCCGGGTCGCGGTGCCGAAGCGGATGCGGAAGACGACGACCGACAGCGCGCCGGGGTGGCGCAGGGTGGTGCAGGGTTGTTCCGATCACACGCCATCGTGCGCGCACGTCACATGACCGCGCCAGCGCCCCGCTAGGCCCCTCCGGGGTGCCGCCGGGCCGCGGTGGCCCCCGGTGGTGCCCAAATCCCGCGATCGCGTCCGCTACCTGACCCCAACCTCTTGAAAATGCTGGTGGAGCGGATGGGGATCGAACCCACGACCTCCAGAATGCAAATCTGGCGCTCTCCCGGCTGAGCTACCGCCCCGCCACCAGGGGCCGCACGGTAGCGCCGCGGCGCGCGGCGTCAACTCGCATCGACGACGGCGGCTTCCGCCCGACGCGGCGGGTCAGGCCGCGCGGCGCTCCGGCACCCCCTCGGCGCGCAGGCGGTCGATGGCGCGGGCGAAGGCGTCGACGGTGAGATGGACGTCCTCCTCGTCGTGGACCGCGGAGGTCAGGCCGCCAGGCCAGCCCGAGATGTCGACGCCCTCGAGCAGCATCGCGACGTGCAGCGCGTTGGCCGTCGCCGCGGGCTTGGTCTTGAGCTCCTGCCAGGGCACCGCGTAGGGATCGAAGCGGCGCGGGTCGATCGTCCGCCCTTCGGGGTTCAAGAAGAAATGAAAGCCCGAAAAGGTGCCGTACACGGCCCAGTTCAGCCCGCGCTCGGCGAGGACGCGGTTCATCCGCGCGCGCAGCTCGGCGGCGGTGGCGTTGGCCCGCGCGCAGGCGTCGCCCGCCTCGATGATGCCGAGCGCGGTGATCGCCGCGGCGGCCGAGACCGGGTTGGCGTTGAAGGTGCCCGGATGGAGGATCTTGGCTTGGCCCGCGGCCGCGGTCTCGGCGAAGTCGAGCCGGTCGAGGATGGCCTTGCGCCCGGCGACGGCACCCCCCGGCAGCCCGCCCGCGACGATCTTGGCGAAGGTGGCGAGATCGGGCGTCACGCCGAGCGCGGCCTGCGCCCCGCCGGGGGCGACGCGAAAGCCGGTGATGACCTCGTCGAAGACCAGGAGCACGCCGTGCCGCTCGGTCGCCGCGCGCAGCCGCCGCAGGAACGCGGGCGCGATCGGCACCATCCCGAAGGAGCCGCCGGTGGGCTCGAGGAAGGCGCAGGCGACGTCGCCGCGGGCGAGCACCGCCTCCAATTCCGCGTCGTCGTTGGGGTCGACCAGGAGCGTTTTGGCCGCCACCTCGGGCAGGACGCCCGGGGTTGGCGCGCCGTCGAAATGCGAGACGTAGCCCGAGGTCATGTGGTCGTGCCAGCCGTGGTAGTGGCCGCGAAAGCGCACGATCTTGTCGCGGCCGGTGTAGGCGCGGGCGAGCCTGAGCGCCAACAGCGTCGCCTCGGTGCCGGAGGCGACGAACCGCACCCGCTCGGCGCAGGGCACCATCCGCTGCACCGCCTCGCCCCAGCGCACCTCGCCCTCGTGGCCGGCGGCGAACTGCGTGCTCCGGGCGAGGGCCGCCTGCGCCGCCGCCGTCACCTCGGGATGGGCGTGGCCCAAGAGCAGCGCGCCGTGGCCGCCGAAGTAGTCGATGTATTCACGGCCGTCGACGTCGCGCTTGCGGCTGCCCCACCCTTCCTCGACGTAGATCGCATAGGGGTTCATGTGGCGGGAATCGTGGGTGATCCCGCTCGGGAAGACGTCCGTCGCGCGTTCGGCCAACGCCGCCGAGCGCGGCGTGGCCGCGCGGTAGTCGGCGAGGATGTGCGAGTTGCTCCACCACATCGGGTCGGTCTCCAGGCGAGGACGGCAGGATCAGCGCAACAGGCTCGGCAGCCAGGTCGAGAGCGCGGGAAAGGCCGCCAGCAGCACGATGACGACGAGGAACGACACGTAGAACGGCAAGGACGCCACGATCGCCCGCTCGTAGGGCACGCCGGCGATCTGCGATGCCGTCATCAACGTCATGCCCACGGGCGGCGTCACGTTGGCGATGTTGAGCGTGACGATCATCAAGATGGCGACGTGCAACGGATCGAAGCCGAGATCAACCATCGCCGGCACCAGCACCGGGGCGACCACGACGAGCGCCGGCAGCACGTCGATGACGGTGCCGATCAAGAGCAGGAGCAGCGCCACCATCATCAGCTGCACGAAGCCGACGTCGGAGACGATGGTGATGAGCTCGGCGGCGTCGCGGGCGATGCCGGAGCGGGTGACGAACCAGGCGAGCACCGCGGAGGAGGCCAAAAGAAAGAACACGACGCCGGAGAACCGCACGGTGGTGACCAGCGCCTGGGCGACGCCGCGCCAGGTCAGGCTGCGGTAGAGCAAAAAGCCGATGGCGAGGGCGTAGACGGCGGCGAAGCCCGAGGCCTCGGTCACCGTGGTGAGGCCCGAGAGGATGCCGCCCAGGATGATCACCGGCACCACCAGCGCCGGCAGCGCCGAAAGGAAGGCGAGCGCCGCCACCTTGAACGGCGTGGGCTCCTGCTTGGGATAGCCGCGCCGCCAGGAGAGCACGAGGCTCATCGCCAGAAGCGACGCCGCCATCAGCAATCCCGGGATGATGCCGCCGGCGAAGAGGTCGATGACCGAGGTGTCGCGCAGGATCGTGGCGTAGACGACCATGACGACGCTCGGCGGGATGATCGGCCCGATGATCGACGAGCAGGCGGTGATCGCCGCGGCGTAGTCGGCGTCGTAGCCCTGCTTCTTCATCGCCGGGATCAGGATCTTGCCCAGCGCCACCGTGTCGGTGATCGCCGCCCCCGTCAGCCCGGCGAAGAAGATCGAGACGGTGACGTTGACGTGGGAGAGCGCGCCGCGCACCCGGCCCAGGAGCGCGTTGTTGAAGGTGATGAGCTTTTGGGTGAGCCCGCCCTGGTTCATCAGCTCGGCGGTGAAGATGAAGTAGGGCACCGCGATCAGCATGTAGCCGGACACGCCCGAGAACATGCGGTCGGCGATGATGCCGATCATGTAGGTGCCGCCGATGGCCCAGCTCCCGGCGACCCCGGAGAGCGCCATCACGACCGCCACCGGCGCGCCGATCAGGAGCAGGACGATGAAGACGCCGAGCGCGAGGGTCACGATGGTTCCTCCGGCGCCTCGCCGAGCGCGTCACGGATCAGGCGCTCGTCGGTCTTCACGAAATGCTCGAGCAGGCCGAAGCCGTTGACCAGGTGCAACAGCGTGATCGCCCCGGTCAGCGGCACGGCCACCGCCGTGTAGTGCTGCGGGATCTGGATCATGTCGGAGACCATGTAGGTTTGCCGCGCGTTGATGAAGAAGCCCCAGCCGTACCAGATCAGCAAGAGCGCGAAGATGCCGATGACGACGAGGCAAGCCGTCGCGAAGACGCGCAGGAGCGGCTTCGGCAGCAGCTTGACCAAGATCGTCATGGCGACGTGCTCGCCGGAATAGAGCGCGATGGTGATCGAGAGCATCCCGATCCAGGGTAAAAAGACGCGGGCGAGCGAGTAGGTCCAGCTGAGCGCGCCGCCGGTGAACAGCGCGTAGAGGAAGCCGGCGAAGGAGATCGCGAGCATCGCGCCCAGGCAGGCGATGCAGACCACGATGGCGAGGCGATTGACCCAACGGCTCGCCGCGCGCGCCGCGTCGAGAAAGGCCATGGCACGAACTCCGCCGTTCGGTGCCCCTAGCGGGCGGGCGGGCGCCCGCCCGGGGCGCGATGCCGCCGCTTACCGGCCGTAACGCTGGAAGTCCTGCGCCGTCAGCTCGGCGCCGACGCGCTCGACCTCGGCGAGGAGCTCGTCCACCAGCTCGGCGTCGAGGCCGAAATCCTCGACGATCCATTCCCGCCAGGCCGGCCGCGCCCTCTCGGCCATGCGGGCGCGCTCCTCGGCCGGCATGACATAGCACTCCGCGAACACCTCGCAGGACTCCTGCCAGCTCGCGGTCGCCAAGGCACCCGACGCGCCGTGCGCCAGCTGGATCGCCTCCTGCGCGGCGTGCGTGATGATGCGCTGGTAGTCCTCCGGCAGCTCCTGATACCAGCGCTCGCTCACCATCCACGACTGGGTGTTGTAGACGTGGCCCGTCATCGTCGTGTAGTCGGTGACGTCGTCGAGATTGAACGAGGTGTTGACGACCGGCGCGTTGAACTGACCGTCCGCCAACCCGGTCTCGAGCGCGGTCTGCACCTCACCCCAGGGCAACGGCGTGGCGTCGGCGCCGAGCGCGTTCATCGTCGCCACGTGCGCCGGGTTCTCCTCGACGCGGATGTTCATGCCCTCGAGGTCGTCGACGGTGCGGATCAACCGCTCGTTGTTGGTGAACGCGACGAAGCCGCCGCCGTCGTCGAAGGTGCCGAGGTAGCGCATGTCCGCTTCCTCGATCGTGCCGCTCATGAACTCGGCGAACCATTCGCTGTCGAAGAAGGCCCAGGCCTGCCGCCAGCTCTCGAACAGGAAGGGCGCGGTGACCGCCTGGTACCTGCCGTAGAAGGAGGACATCGCGCCCGAGGACATCACGGTCGCCTGCAGCGCGCGGCCGCCGGCCTGCACCTGCGAGCCGGTGTCGACCTCGGAGCCGAGCTGCGAGTTGCCGAAGAGCGCGACCTCGACCTCGCCGCCCGTCCGCGTCTCGACCAGCTCCTTGAAGTGGACGAGCGCCGGCCAGATTTCGTTATTGGTGAGGTTCTCGGGCACCAGCGTGGCGATCGTCATCTCGTAGTCCTGCGCCTCGGCGGCGCTCGCGGCGACAAGGAATGCCGACGCGGCGGCGATGGCGGAAAGCGACAGCTTCAGGCGGTTGGTCACGATGTGGTCCTCCACTCCCTCGACGCGCTTGGCACGCGCATTTGACGGTCGTTGGTCGACACCGCGCGCCGCGGCGCGAGCCTCGCGACGCCGACCGGGTTACGTCCACGACATGCTACCCCTAAGGGCTGGCGGCTGCGCCGTCATGCGGAACCTTCAGCCTCGGCCCGCCGTGGGGAGAGGCGCTCACAGATCGAGGTCGACCGTGACCGGGACGTGGTCCGAGGGCTTCGGCCAGCCGCGCGCCGCGCGCAGCACCCAAGCGTCGCGCACGGCGCCCTTGAGCGGCGGCGTCACCCAGACGTGGTCGAGCCGGCGGCCGCGGTCGGAGGCGGCCCAGTCGCGCGCGCGGTAGCTCCACCAGCTGTAGAGCTTCGCGTGCGCCGGGATGATCAGGCGCACCGCGTCGGTGAAGTCGGCGCTCGCCTCGAGCTCCCCCAGTGCTTCGACCTCCACCGGGGTGTGGCTCACCACGTTCAGCATCTGCTTGTGGCTCCAGACGTCGGTCGCCAAGGGCGCGATGTTGAGGTCGCCGACGGCGATCATCGCGCGCTCGGCCGCACCTTCCGCGCGCCAGTGCGCCGCCAGCTCCGCGAGGAAATCGAGCTTGTGGGCGAATTTCGGGTTGGCGTCGCGATCGGGCACGTCGCCGCCGGAGGGCACGTAGAGGTTGTGCAGCTCGATCCCGCCGTCGAGGCGGGTGAGCTGATGGCGGCAGTGGTCGTAGCCGCACCAAGCCCGGGTCTCGTGCCCCTCGAGCGGAACCTTCGAGAGGATGGCGACGCCGTTGTAGTTGCGCTGGCCGTGCGCCAGCACGTGCGCGAAGCCGAGCGCCTTGGCCGCGTCGGCGGGAAAGCGCGCGTCCTCCACCTTGGTTTCCTGCAGGCAGAGGACGTCGGGCGCGTGTTCGTCGACGACGCGGCGCAGGAGGTCGAACCGGAGCCGCACCGAGTTGATGTTCCAGGTCGTGATCCGCATGGCCGCCGGATTAACCACGCGCGGACGGCCGGCGCCAACCCTCGCGATCGCTGCCCCTCAGCCGACCCGGCCTTTGAGGCGCGCGTAGGCCGGCCCGAGCACGGTGCCGACGACGGGGATCAAGAGGGCGCCGCAGGCGAGGCCGACGACGCCGAAGCCGGCGGCACCGGCGAGCCAGCCGACCGCGCCGCTCGCCACCGGTACCGCGCCGGCGGCGGCCTCGGCGACGACCTGGACGGCGTGCTCGACGGCGGCGAGGCCGAACCGGGCGAGCCCGTGGACCAGGATGCCGCCGCCGACCCAGAGCATGGCGGCGGTGCCGACGACCGCGAGCGTCTTGAAGACCGCGGGCATGGCGCGCACCAGCCCGCGGCCGGCGCGCCGCGTCAGCGCGGCGCGGCCGTGCTTGGCGAGGCCGAGCCCGAGGTCGTCCATCTTCACGAGCAGGGCGACCGCGCCGTAGACGAGCAGGGTGATGGCGACGCCGACCACGGCGAGCACGGCGGCCCGGGTCCAGAACCCGACCTCCGGGATGGTCGCCAACGCGATGAACATGATCTCCGCCGACAGGATGAGGTCGGTGCGGACGGCGCTCGCGACCTTGCGGTCCTCGAGGGCCGCGGGATCGCCGTCGCTCGCCAGCTCGGCCTCGTGGGCGTGGGCCTCGTGGGCAAACACCGCCTCGAACACCTTCTCCGCGCCCTCGTAGCAGAGAAAGGCGCCGCCCAGCATCAACAGCGGCGTCACCAGCCACGGTGCGACCAGGCTCAAGACCAGCGCCAGCGGCAACAGCACCACCAGCTTGTTCCTGAGCGAGCCCAAGGCGATGCGGCGGACGATCGCCAGCTCGCGCGCCGGCGCGAAGCCGACGACGTAGCGCGGCGTCACCGCGGCGTCGTCGAGGACGACCCCCGCCGACTTCGTGCCGGCCTTCGCCGCCTGGCCCATGACGTCGTCGACCGACGTCGCCGCCAGCTTGGCGATCGCCGCGACGTCGTCCAAGAGCGCGATCAACCCGGTGCTCATCTCGTCCCCCTCGCGCCCGTCCGGGTGCTGCCGCTCTATGGCCGATGCGGCGCCGTTTGATAAGGGCGGCGGCCGGCGCGTCAGGTCGCCTCGGGCGCGGCGCGCACCCAGGCGCGCAGGAGCTCCCAGCCCAGCGCGAGGACCACGGGACCCACGAAGATGCTGACGAGGCCGTGGACGAGCGTGCCGCCGACGACGCCCGCGAGGATGACCACCATCGGCACCGGCAGGCCGTGGGCCATCACGATCGGCCGCAGCACGTTGTCGAGCAGGGTCGCCGGCACGATCCACAAGGTGAAGAGGAGCGCCGTCGTGGCCTCCAGCGTCGTCCAGGCGTAGGCGAGCGTGCCGAGCACGACGACGGCCGGGCCCACCTGGACGATGGCGAGAACGACCGCGAGCAGCGTCCAAAGGCCGGCGAAGGGGATGCCCGCCGCCAGGAAGCCGACCCCGAGCAACAGCCCCTGCAGCACGGCGACCCCGACGACGCCGCGGGCGACGTTGCGCACCGTCGCCCCGGCGAGGTCGACGAAGCCCTTGCCGCGGGCCGGCGTCAGGCGGTCGACGAAACGCGCGAGGCCGGGCCGGATGGCCGCGGCGTTGGGCAGGAGCACGCCCGCCAGGAGCATCGCCGCGACGAACTGCACCAGCGTCACCCCCGCGCTCGCGGCGATCTGGAGGAGCGCGTTCGCCAGCCGGCGCAGCTGCGGCGTGAACCGCTCGAGCACCGCCTCGAGGTTCTGCGACGCCTCGGTCCAGACCTCCGCCAAGGGTGGCCCGATCCAGGGCCAGCCCGCGACCTCCGCCGACGGTGGCGGCACCTCGAGCGTACCGCGTGAAACGGCGCCCAACAGGCTCTCGGCACTCGCCGCCAGATTGGCGAGCAGCAGCGCCACCGGCCCGAGCATCAAGGCGAGGCCGGCGAGCGTGATCACCCCGGCGGCGAGGTGGCCGCGGCCGGCCAGCGCGCGTTTCAGCCACAGATAGATCGGCCAGAGCGCGACCGCGAGGATCGCCGCCCAGACCACGATCGCGATAAACGGGCGCAGCAGCGCGAAGCACCAGGCCCCGAGCAGCCCGAGGGCCGCGAGGCGCACCGCGACGTCGACGACGCGGCCGCCCATCTTGTCGAGTTCCGCCGTCACCGCCGCGACCTCCCTGCGTCGACGCGGTCGCCCATCGCGGCGCCGCCTTCGCCCTGCTGCCCGTTGGCGCGGACGCACCGCGCCGCCCGCACCCCCCGCCCGGCCGCCCACGACCATGGTCCCCAGGGTGGCCGGGCGCAGGGCGCGGGCGGGTCCGGTCGGGCGGCGACGGCTCGGGTGGTCCGACCGCAACGCCCGGCTCGCGAGCGTTCCGCTCCGTCGCGCCACCATCTCGAAGACGTCATGGTGCGCAAGACGTTCGACGGCAGCGAGCTGGCGATGACGTCCCGCCACCAGCAAGGCGCCGCGGCGCGCGCCCCGTCCCGGCGGGGCGACGCCGGCCCCGGCGCACGGTCATGGCTGCGATCCTCACCGCGACATTGGGCCGCGCGGCGGCTTGGTCTAAGGTCGCGCGCACCATCCAGCGCCACCGCTCGGGGTCTTCGCCATGCGCCAAGTCCGCACCGCCGTCGTCCCTCTCGCCGCCGAGCGCTGCGCCGCGGCAGGCGCGCCGGCCGGTGCCTGCGTCGACCTCAGGCCCGTCTACGACCGACCGATCCTGCACTTCGCCATCGCCGAGGCGCGCCACGCCGGCGTCGAGCGCTTCGTCTTCGTGACCTGCGACGGCGACGGCGCCGGCGAGGTTGCGGACACCGCCCCCAACGGCGAGCTCATCCGGGCGATCCACGCCGCCGAGCTCGCCCCGGGGGAAGTCGCCGTGGTCCGCGGCGCCCCCGGCGGCGGCCTCGTCGGCGCGCTCGCGGCGGCACGCGGCCTCTTGGGCGGCGAGCCCTTCGCCGTGGTGACGCCCGAGCTTTTGCGCCTCGCGCCCCGAGGCGGCCTCGACCGCGCCGTGCGCGCCTTCGAGGCCGGGGTCGCGGCGGTGGCGGGCTGCGTCGAGGTCGACGAGGCCGAGCTGTTCGGCTTCGACGTGGTGGAGCCGGCGGGCGCCGGCGTCGCACGGGTGCGTTACCGCGCCGCGCCGACGGCCACCACCTCGCGCCTGGCCGTGTTCGGGCGCTGGGTGGCGGGCCCGGAGCTGCTCGATGTCGTGGGCGCGGACGGCGGCAACCTGGCCGACGCGGTCGACCGGCTCGCCCGCCACCGCCCGGTGCGTTTCGTCGAGCTGGCGGGCGAGGCCTTCGACACCCGCACGGCGACCGGCCTGTTGAAGGCGACGATGGCGCGCGCCCGCGCCTGTCCGGCCGGTGCCACGGCGCTGGCGCAGGCGCACCGCGACCACCTCGACGAGGGGGTCGAGACCGCCCGCTCGGCGGCGCTCGCCCGACGCTACGGCGGGCTCGACCCGCGCGCGCTCCTCACCCAGCTCGTGCACGCGGATTTCGCCGATCGGATCGCGCTGGTCTCGTCCTTCGGGGCGGAATCGATCGTGCTCTTGCACATGATCGCGCGGATCGAGCCGACCTTGCCGGTGCTGTTCTCCGAGACCGGCCAGCTCTTCGCCGAGACCCTGGACTACCAGCGCCGGGTGGCGGCGGAGCTCGGGCTCGCGGACGTCCGGGCGGTGCGCCCCGATCCGGCCCGGCTCGCCGAGCTCGACCCCGAGGGCAGGCTGCACGCCGAGGATCCCGATCGCTGCTGCGAGCTGCGCAAGACCGCGCCGATGGCGGCCGCACTCGGGCCCTTCGACGCCTGGATCACCGGCCGCAAGCGCTACCAGAGCCGGCTGCGCGCCGAGCTGCCGCCGTTCGAGGAGGACGGTGCCGGGCGGATCAAGGTGAACCCGCTGGTTGGCTGGAGCCGCGCCGACGTCGAGGCCTACATCACGCGCCACGACCTGCCGCGGCACCCGCTCGTCGCCCGGGGCTACACCTCGATCGGCTGCGCGCCCTGCACCTCGCCGGTGGCCCCCGGCGAGGACGAGCGCGCCGGCCGCTGGCGGGGCCAGGAGAAGAGCGAATGCGGCCTCCACCTCGACGGCGGCCGCCTGGTGCGCGACGCGGCCGACCGCTGACGCTTCGGCCCCCGCGCCTGTGGCGGCCGCGGCCGCGCGCGGCCCGCAAGGCGGGGCTCGTAAGGGCGCTCTGAGCGTGCTACTCAAGGTCTGCCCCGGGGTAGAGCGGCGGTGGCCGTTCGCCCGCGCAAGTTCGGGTGTTGGCGAACGAAGCCAGATCTCGATATCCTCCTTCGAGCGTAATGGGTTGCGGCGGTAACCGACGGCTCGGCGGCAAAGCGCGCCAGGGGCAAAGCGCGCCAGGGGCAAAGCGCGCCAGGATCGAGCGACCCGGCCCGTGGCCGGCGATGAAGAGCTCGAAGATCGCGGAGCCGGAGACCACGCCTTGGGCGGTCATCGCGATGCCAGGTGGGATCGGCATCGCGCTGTCGCCGGCGTTGATGATCCGCGCCAGCGTGACGCCATGGCGGTAGCCGGGCTCGCGCCCGCGCCGGCGCCCAAGCGCGTGCAGGCGGCGGGACGCGGGCCGTCCCCGTCGCTCACACCTGCTTGGAGAACCCGTCCAGGAAGTGCCGCGCCTCCGCCGCGCTCGCGAAGAGCCGGCCGGCGGCGTAGCAGTGGCCGTCGGGCATGTGGATCAGGTCCTCGCCGGCGTAGAACTCGTGGACGGCGCCCTCCTCGCCGATCGCGGCGCGCTGCTGGTAGCGCTCCTTCAGCACCGCCGGACGGTCGGGCAGGTCGTGGACGTGAACGTCGTCGCCGCCGTGGCGCTCGAGGATCTCGGTGGCGCGCTGCTCGTGGGGCTCGTCGCGGACGCGCACGCACAAGAGGATCCCGCCCTTCTCGAGGTGCTCGGCGAGGGCGTGGGCGTGGTGGCGGCCGAGGCTCTCGGCGAGGACGCTGGCGAAGCTGGCGCCCGTGGCGCCGGCGGCGGGCGTCGTCAGCATCGCGCTGGCGATCGCCCCGCCCGAGGCGAGCACGGGCAGCATCCCGGTGAGCGCGCCCATGTAGAGCAGGCCGCCGATGATGGCGCCCTCGGCGTCGGCGTAGTCCTCGCGCGCGGCGTAGGCCTTGGTGGGGACCTCCGGGTGACCCTCGAGCTCGCGCACCGACTGGACCACGTGGGCGAGCTTCTCGCGGACCGCCGACTCGCTCGCCAACACGCTCAGATCGGCGCGGCCGAAGCCCGACGTCATGAGGTCGCCGGCCGCCCGCTCGACATCCTCGAGGCTGTGGAACACGCCCACGGCCTCGCGCACCTGCGCCGTCATGCCGTCCTCCGCCGCTTCGTCGTTCTGGCGACGTCGACTATGGGCCAGCGCGCGACCACCGCCAACGCGCGCAAGAGTGCCAAGGACAGCGCTCGCGCGCGCCGATCACCGCCCCCGCCCCTGCCTTCGACGGCAGCCCGGCCGGTCGGCCGCATCGGCGCCCCGAGCCGGCCGGCGGGCCGAGGGCGAGCCCCGCTCACCCGTGTGCCTTAGCCGCGAGCGCGTCGGTCTCGGCGGCACTCGGGCCGGGGTCGGCGAGCACCTTGCGGTTGTGCGCGCCGGGCCGCGGTGCGCGACGACGGAGGCCGCCGGGCGGGAACTCAGCGCCCCTGCGAGGCCTCGTGGCGGGCGAGCGCGCGCCGCAGCGCCTCGGTGCGATCGCGCGCGCCCTGCTCGAACTCGCGCGCCAGCAGCCGCTCCATCGCGTCCGCACGGCGCACCTTCACCTTGAGCTCACGCTCGAGCCGACGTTCTTCGCTCTCGAACCGGCGCTTCAGCCAACCCCACACGACGACACCCCCTTTCACCGCCGGCCGCGGCTGCGGCGTCGTGTCCGCGCCGCGGCGAACGCCAACGATCCTACGCCCGGGCGCGGACATCGGCGCCGACGCTCGCCTTAGGTATAAACGACATGCGAACAGCGCAGAATATCCTTTGCGCCCGAGACGGTAAGTCGCGCACGCGGCATCGCGGGCGCCCGCCTCCGTCATCCGCCCGCGGCCGCATCTGCGACACCCGCCGGCGGAGCGCCGAGGCCCGGGGGGGGGAACGATGGCCCACGCGTTGGACGAGCTGGCCCGCAAGGCCCGAGACGAGGTCGCACCCGAACCGGCGCCGGGCGTCGCCCGCGAGCCCGTCGCCTCCCGCAAGGAGCAAAAGGAGAGCCCGCTCTACCAGGGCCGGGTGTGGGTCTATCCCAAGGCGATCACCGGCACCTTCCGTCGCCTCAAATGGGCGGCGCTGGTGGGTCTTCTCGCCATCTACTGGGGGCTGCCGTGGGTGCGCTGGGACCGCGGGCCGGGCGTGCCCGATCAGGCCGTCATGATCGACATGGCGGGGCGCCGCGGCTACTGGTTCGGCATCGAGATCTGGCCGCAGGAAGTCTACTTCCTCACCGGCCTCCTG
Source organism: Alphaproteobacteria bacterium (assembly GCA_046541805.1). Lineage (GTDB taxonomy): Bacteria > Pseudomonadota > Alphaproteobacteria > Geminicoccales > Geminicoccaceae > JAAAPF01. The sequence continues at coordinate 15,070 of JBKHCM010000008.1, read as the reverse complement.
ATCCTCGCCGCCTTCGGCCTCTTTCTCGCCACCGCGCTCTTCGGCCGGGTATGGTGCGGCTTCGCCTGCCCGCAGACGGTGTGGACCGACCTCTTCATGTGGGTCGAGCGCCGGATCGAGGGCGACCGCGCCGCGCGCATGCGCCTCGACAAGAGCCCGTGGAACGCCCTGAAGGTTAAAAAGAAGCTCGCCAAGCACGGTGCCTGGCTCGTCATCGCCCTCGCCACCGGGGGCGCGTGGATCCTCTACTTCGGCGACGCGCCGGAGATGCTGGTGAACGTGGTCACCGGGCAGGCCTCGCTCACCGCCTATTTCTTCATCGGCCTGTTCACGGCGACGACCTACCTCCTCGCCGGCGTCGCGCGCGAGCAGGTCTGCACCTACATGTGCCCTTGGCCGCGGATCCAGGGGGCGTTGTTCGATCAGGACACGCTGGCGGTCACCTACGAGCGCTGGCGCGGCGAGCCGCGCGGCCCGATCAACAAGGCCCAGAGCTTCGAGAACCGCGGCGACTGCATCGACTGCAAACAGTGCGTCGCGGTCTGCCCCACCGGGATCGACATCCGCGACGGCCTGCAACTGGAATGCATCGGCTGCGCGCTCTGCGTCGACGCCTGCAACGACGTCATGGACCGCATCGGTCGGCCGCGGGACCTGATCACCTACAACAGCGCGCGCAACGTCGAAGCCCGCGCCCGCGGCGAGACCCCGCGCGTCCGCGCGATCCGCGCCCGCACCTTGATCTATGTCGCCGCCCTCGCCGTCGTCGGCGCCTTGATGGCCTGGGGGCTCGTGACCCGCAGCGACACCAACCTGACGATCCAGCGCGACCGCAGCGCGCTCTTCATCACGTTGGCCGATGGCAGCGTGCGCAACACCTACACCTTGAAGATCCACAACAAGACCTTCGATCCACAGCTCTACACCCTCGACGTCGCCGGCGTGCCGGCCTCCACCCAGGCTTGGGTGGTCGGGCGCTCGCCCGAGCCCATCGGCGCCATCCGGCTCGCCGCCGAGGCCGATCAGGTCGCCGAGTACACCCTCATGCTCGCGATCCCGCGCGCCGACCTCGCGGCCGCGTCGCTGGATCTCGAATTCGCGGTCACCTCCGAGTTCGGCGAAACCGTCACCCACGACACCGTCTTTCGGGGCCCCGAGCGATGAGCGAGACCAGCGCCCGCAAGAGTCTTTGGATCCCTTGGACGTTCGTGGCCTTCTTCGGCGTCGTCGCCGCGGTCAACGCGGTCATGATCTGGTTCGCGGTCACCACCTTCACCGGCCTCGACCGCGACGAGCCCTACGTCCGCGGCATCGGCTACAACGACGTGCTCGAAGAGGAGCGCCGCCAGGCGGCGCTGGGCTGGACCGCCGAGGTGGCGGCGAGCCCCGACCGCCTCGCCGTCGAAGTCTCGGATGGGCTCGAGCAGCCGCTCCGGGGCGCCGCCGTGGACGCGCAGGTGACCCGGCCGGTGAACGCCGAGCTCGACTTCACCACCGATCTCGCCGCCGTCGAGCCCGGCCGCTACGTCGCCTTCGTCGACTGGCCGGCGCCGGGCCGCTGGGACGTCCTCGTCACCATCGAGCAGGACGGCCGCTACTTCCAGCACCACCGCCGGCTGGTCGTACGATGACCAGCGCCCTCGCCGCCCCCGCCGCCGGGGACGAGGCCGACCACCTCGACGGCATCGAAGGCTACGTCACCACCGCCAACGGGACCCACCGCCTCGCGCTCCTGGCCGAAGGCGTTCATTGCGGCGGCTGCGTGCGCAAGATCGAGCAGACGCTCGCGCAGGAGCCGGTCGTCCAGGAGGCCCGTGTCAACCTGACGACGCGGCGCCTCCATCTCGCCTGGCGCGGCCCGCTCGCCGAGGCGCGCCGGCTGGTCGAGAAGGTGGAGGCGCTCGGCTTTCGCCTCGTGCCCTTCGACGCCGAGCGTGCCCAAGACGACGACGCGGCCGAGCGGCGGGCGCTGCTGCGCGCGATGGGCATCGCCGGCTTCGCCGCCGCCAACGTCATGCTGCTCTCCGTTTCCGTCTGGGCGGGCCACGCCTACGGCATGAGCGACGCCACGCGCACGCTGCTCCACTGGTTCTCCGCCCTGGTCGCGCTGCCCGCCATCGCCATCGCCGGCCAGCCCTTCTTCCGCTCGGCGATCCAGGCGCTCAGGGCCGGGCACACCAACATGGACGTGCCGATCTCGCTGGCGGTGATCCTGGCGCCGGCGGTGAGCCTGTTCGAGACCGTCCGTCACGGGCCCCACGCCTATTTCGACAGCGCGGTCATGCTGCTCTTCTTCCTTCTGGTCGGGCGCTATCTCGACCGCCAGGCGCGCGGTCGGGCGCGACAGGCGGCGACGCGGTTGCTGGCGCTGGGGGCCCGCGCCGTCACCGTCGTCGGCCCCGACGGCAGGCACCGCGCGCTGCCGCCGCGGCTGGTCGAGCCCGGCATGACCGTCCTCGCCACCGCCGGCGAGCGCATCGGCGTCGACGGCCGCGTCAAGGAGGGCACCTCCGAGGTCGACACCGGTCTGCTGACCGGCGAGAGCGTGCCGCGCGGGGTCGGGCCCGGCGAGCGCGTCTTCGCCGGCACCCTCAACATCGCCGCGCCCTTGACCGTGACCGCCACCCACGCCGGCGACGACACGCTCTTGGCCGAGGTCGTGCGGTTGATGGAGGTGGCGGAGAAGCAAAAAGGGCGCTTCGTCACCCTCGCCGACCGCCTCGCCTCCTGGTACGCGCCGGTCGTCCACAGCCTGGCGCTCGCCGCCTTCCTCGGCTGGTGGCTCGTGGGCGGCATCGCCTGGACCGAGGCGCTCTTGATCGCCTGCGCGGTCTTGATCATCACCTGTCCCTGCGCGCTCGGCCTGGCCGTCCCGGCGGTGCAGGTGGTGGCCTCCGAGCGCCTGTTGAAGCGCGGCGTCCTGTTGAAGGCGGCGACCGCGCTCGAGCGGCTGGCCCAGGTCCGCCACATCGTGTTCGACAAGACCGGCACCCTCACCCGCGGCCGGCCCGAGCTGGTCGACGACGGCAGCATCCCGCCGGACGCGCTCGCCCGCGCCGCCGGCATGGCGGCGCAGAGCCGCCACCCGCTCGCCCGCGCGCTGAAGCGGGCGGTGCCCGACGGGGCGCCGGTGACCGGGGTCGTCGAGCGACCGGGCTTCGGGCTGGAGGCGGCTGGACCAAATGGGCGCATGCGGCTCGGCCGCGGCCGCTGGGTCGCCGGCGACGCCGTCGCGGCGGGCGGCGCGGCGGGGCTGGAGCTGTGGTTCGCCGACGGCACCGCGGGGACGTGGCGGCTCGGCTTCGCGGACGCCCCGCGCGCGGACGCGGCGGCGAGCCTGGCTGCGCTCGCGCGCGCCGGCTACACGGTGGAGCTGCTCTCCGGCGACCGTCGCCCCACGGCCGAGGCGCTCGCGGGCGAGTTGGCGATCGCCGAGGTCATCGCCGAGGCCTCGCCCACGGACAAGGTGGCACGGCTCGAGCGCCTGCGCGCGGCGGGCACGCGCGTCTTGATGGTGGGCGACGGGCTCAACGACGCGCCGGCGCTCGCCGCCGCCCACGCCTCGATGTCGCCGGCCTCGGCGATGGACGTGAGCCAGACCGCGGCCGATGCGGTGTTCCAGGGCGACAAGCTGGGGGCGGTCGTCGACACGCTCGCGACCGCCCGCGCCGCCGACCGGTTGGTGCGCCAGAACCTCGCACTCGCCTTCACCTACAACGCGTTGACGGTGCCGATCGCGCTCGCCGGCCTGGTCACGCCGCTGATCGCGGCGCTCGCGATGTCGGCCTCGTCCATTCTGGTCGTCTCGAACGCGCTGCGGCTCGGTTGGCAGCGCCCGGCGCGGCGAAGGTGAGGCCACGTGACGGTTCTGATCTACCTGATTCCGGTGGCGCTCTTCATGGGCTTTTTGGGCCTGATCGGGTTTTTGTGGGCGCTCAAGAGCGGTCAGTACGACGACCCCGACGGCGCCGCCGAACGCATCCTCCACGACGACGAACCGCCGACCAGATCGGATTGAAGATTTCCCAACGGCGCGAATCCGCTATCTTCGTGGGTAAAACGAAGCGTCGGTTACGACGTCGCTTCAGCGTTCGCATTGGTGCGGGAACGGGATCGATGAACAGAATATGCGTGCTCGGGGCCGGAGTGGCGGGTCTCGCGCTCGGGATCGTCGGCGCGGCGGCGCCCACCTTCGCCCAGAGCCTCGACGAGGTGCTGGTGGAGACCTACGAGACCAACCCGCGCCTGCAGGCGCAGCGCGCCCAGCTGCGCTCCATCGACGAGCAGGTGAGCCAAGCCTTCGCCCGCTATCGCCCGAACCTGAACATCGTCGGCAGCTCCGAGGCCAATCAAAGCGAACTCTCCGACGTCGAGAGCCAGCTGGGCGGCCTCCCCGGGGCCGGTCAGGGCGGGGGCTCCGGCGCCACGAACCAGCTGGGCGGCACGAGCAACGCCTCGCAGACGCTCGTCACCAACCGCGTCGCGCTCAACCTCAACCAGAACATCTACGAGGGTGGCGGCACGGTCGCCCGCATCGACGGCGCGGTCAAACAGGTCGGCCAGCAGCGCGCGGTGCTGCAGTCGACCGAGCAGGAGGTCTTCCTCGACGCGGTCACCGCCTACACCGACGTCATCGCGGCCCGGCGCGTCGTCGATCTCGCCATCACCAACGAGCAGCGGCTCGAGCGGCAGCGCCAGGCGACGGTCGACCGCTTCGAGGTCGGCGAGGTCACGCGCACCGACGTCGCCCAGGCCGAGGCCCGTCTCGCCGGCGCGGTGGCCGAACGCGTCAGCGCCGACGGCGAGCTCGCCCAGGCGATCGCGCGCTTCGAGTCCGTGGTCGGTTTTCGTCCCGACGACCTCCCGACACGCTTCGCCGAGCTCGCCGGCCCGGCGTCGCTGGTCGAGGCGCAGGCCCGCGCCGAAAAGAACCCCGGTCTCGCCGCCGCGGAGTTCGCCGTCGACGTGGCGCTCGCCGACGTCCGCGTCGCCCAGGCCGGTCTCCTGCCCACCGTCGATCTCGACGGCTCGGTCGGCTACACCGACGAGCCCAGCGACACCATCGGCAGCCAGACCGACGCCCGCATCGCCGCGACCGTGACGATCCCGCTCTACCAGACCGGTGCGGAATATTCGCGCGTGCGCCAGCAAAAGCAGGTGGTGGACCAGCGCCGGCGCGAGCTCGACGAGACGCGCCGGGACGTCAACCAGAACGTGACCGAAGCCTGGGAGGGATTGGTGACCGCGAGCGCGTCGGCGCGGTCCTTCGAGGAGCAGGTGCGCGCCAACGATATCGCGCTCGAGGGCGTGCGCACCGAGGCGCAGGTGGGCGCCCGGACCGTCCTCGACGTCCTCGACGCCGAGCAGGAGCTCTTTCAGGCGGAAGTCGACCTCGTCGACGCCCGGGCGACGGAGGTCGTCGCCCTCTACACGCTGCAGTCGGCGATGGGCGAGCTCACCGCCGAGGCGCTCGGGCTCGGCGTCGAGATCTACGAGCCGAGCGCGCACTACGAGACGGTGCGCACCCAGGCTTTCGGAACCGCCGCCGGCCGGGCGACGACGCCGCTGCAGGACATCGACTTCGCCCGTGAGTGGGGTTTGGTCGAGGAGTGAGCGCGAGGCCGGCGACGCCGTCCGCGCCGCCGGCTCGCCCGACATGCCCCCGCCAAGAGCGCCGACGCGCGGCGCGGTACGGCGTCGGCGGCCTGCGCGCCGAGTTGGACGGGGTTCCGCACGAGATCCTCGACATCTCCGCGAGCAGCATCTGCGTGGTGCGCTCGGGCGCGCCGATGGGCCCGCTCGGCTGGCCGACTTCGACATCGTCGCGGATCAGGCGATCCCGGCGCTGGAGGGTTGCGATGGAGCCCAGCGAGCTGCGCGCCCTCCTGGAGGCGGGACCGTCCAGGCGCTTCAACGCGCTCGAGGTGACGCCGCGGCAACAGCGCGAGGGTGGCGCGACCCTGTTCCGCCACGACTTTTCGAACCGCAGCATCATCCTCCAGCATCTCGACCATCGTGAGCGGGGCCGCGCCAACACCGTCGCGCAGTCCGGCCGGCGTCCCGCCAACACCCTGATCCACCTGCCCTACGACCCGGCGGATCCGTTCGACGGCGGCGAGTCCTTGCTCTAGAGCCGCCCGGCGTTTCGAGGGCCTCGGGCGGATCGCGGCGGTCTCGCGAGCCTCGCCGCGACCGACCTCCGCCACGACGACCTGCCGGCGCTCAACCCCTTCCTTTCGCGTGCGGCCGTCACCCGCGCCGGCTCCAGCGCTCGCGACGCCTCCCTGGCGCCGGGCCCCGACATCGCCGAACGCCGGCAGCGCCGGGTGCGACCGCTGTTGATCGCGGCGTTCGCCAACGACGAGGCCGCCGCCGACTGCGCGCTCGGGGCCCTCGTCGAGGCCTTCCTGCAGCCCGAACGCAGCGCCCATCTCGAGCCGCTCGCCACCGCACTCCAGCTCGAGCCCGATGAGGCGCCGCGCCTGTTGAGCGCCTGGGCCGGCATCGTCTTCTTCGAGGAGGAGCTGGCGCGGCTCAAGCCCGCCATCCGTGAAATCGCGCAGTGGCCGACCCACCGCGCCGCCGTCGATGGCGCCCACGTCGCCGTCGACCGGGTGCGGCGGCGGGGCGGTGCCACGGCCGGCACCGCCCCGGCCGGGCGTCACGCCGCGCGCGCGCCCTGGGCGTCCACGATCTCGACGATGTCCGCCATGATCTGGGCGATCGAGAAGTCCTTGGGCGTGTAGACCCGGGCCACGCCCATCGCCAGCAACTGCTTTTCGTCCTCGGCCGGGATGATGCCGCCCACGACCACCGGCACGTCGCCGATGCCGAGCTGGCGCATCCGCTCGAGGCAGTCGCGCACCAGCGGCATGTGCGAGCCCGAGAGGATCGACAGCCCGACCACGTGCACGCCCTCCTCCAGCGCCGCGCCGACGATGCGCGCCGGCGTCAGCCGGATCCCCTCGTAAACCACCTCCATGCCGCAGTCGCGCGCCGCGACGGCGATCTGCTCGGCGCCGTTGGAGTGGCCGTCGAGGCCGGGCTTGCCCACCAGCATCTTGATCCGGCGGCCGAGCCGGGCGGAGACCTCCTCCACTCGGGCGCGGACGGGATCGAGGGTGTGGGCCGCCTGCTTCGAGGTCACCCCGGCGACGCCCGTCGGCGCGCGGTACTCGCCGAAGACGCGGCGGAAAACGTCGCCCCACTCGCCCGTCGTCACGCCGGCGTGGGCCGCCGCGATCGACGGCTCCATGATGTTGCGGCCGTCCTTGGCGGCCTGTTCGAGCTCCGCGAGCGCGGCGTCGACGGCTTCCTGGTCGCGCTCGGCCCGGTGGCGGTTCAGCCGCTCGATCTGCGCCTTCTCGGCCTCCGGGTCGACCTCCTGGAAGCCGCCGTCGACGCCTTCGACGAGCGGGCTGGGCTCACCCTCCTCGTACTTGTTGACGCCGACCACGACCTGTTCGCCGGAGATGATCTCCGAGAGCCGCTTGGCGCCGCTCTCCACCAGCTTCTGCTTCATGTAGCCGGTCTCGACCGCCTCCAGCGCGCCGCCCATGGCGTCGATGCGGGCGAGCTCGGCGCGGGCGGCCTCCTTGAGCTCCTCCACCTTGCGGGTGACCTCGTGGCTGCCGTCGAAGAGGTCGCCGAACTCCAAAAGATCGGTCTCGTAGGCGACGATCTGCTGCATGCGGAGCGACCACTGCTGGTCCCAGGGCCGCGGCAGGCCCAGCGCCTCGTTCCAAGCCGGCAGCTGCACCGCGCGGGCGCGGGCGTTCTTGGAGAGCACGACCGCCAGCATCTCCAACAGGATGCGGTAGACGTTGTTCTCCGGCTGCTGCTCGGTGAGCCCCAGCGAGTTCACCTGCATGCCGTAGCGAAAGCGCCGGAACTTCTCGTCGGTGATGCCGTAGCGCTCGCGGCAGATCTCGTCCCAGAGCTCGGTGAACGCGCGCATCTTGCACATCTCGGTGATGAAGCGGATGCCGGCGTTCACGAAGAAGCTGATGCGCCCGACCACGGTGGGGAACTCGTCGTCGGGGACGGTGCCGGCCTGCTTGATGGAATCGAGCACCGAGCAGGCGGTGGCGAGCGCGAAGGCGAGCTCCTGGGTCGGCGTCGCCGCCGCCTCCTGCAGGTGGTAGGAGCAGACGTTGGTCGGGTTCCACTTCGGAACCTCGCGGTAGGTGAAGGTCACCACGTCGGTGATGAGCTTCATCGACGGCTTGGGCGGCAGGATGTAGGTGCCGCGCGAGAGGTACTCCTTGATCAGGTCGTTTTGGACCGTGCCCTGCAGCTTGGCGCGGTCGGCGCCCTGTTTCTCGGCGACGGCGATGTAGAGGGCCAACAGCCACGGCGCGGTGGCGTTGATGGTCATCGAGGTGTTCATCTGCTCGAGCGGGATGTCGTCGAACAGCGTCGCCATGTCGGTGAGCGAGGTGATCGGCACGCCCACCTTGCCGACCTCACCCGCGGCGAGGGCGTGGTCGCTGTCGTAGCCGGTCTGGGTCGGCAGGTCGAAGGCCACCGAGAGGCCGGTCTGCCCGCGCGATAAGTTCTTGCGATACAACGCGTTGGAGGCCTCCGCCGAGCTGTGCCCGGCATAGGTCCGAAAGAGCCAGGGCTTGTCGCGGGCCGGCCGGCTCGCGGCCGTGGGCTCGGAATGGGGGGAGACCGCCATGGTCGACACCTTTGCGATGGAGCGCCCTTGCCGGCGCGGAGCTTTTTTGTTCGCGAATGCGATAACACCTATTGTGCGTCGCCGTCAAAGGTGTTTAGCTATTGGTATCAACACCCCGCAGCATCACTGTCCGGACGCGATGAACAAACAACGTGTTGAACGGGTGATCCAGAAATTCGGCTCGCAGCAGCGCGTCGCCGAGCTTCTGGGCATCTGGCAGACGGCGGTGAGCGGCTGGGTCCGGCGCGGAGCCATTCCCGCCCGACGCCAGCAGGAACTTCTTGAGCTCGCGAGGCGCGAGGGGATCCAGCTCACCCCGGAAGACTTTTTCGCCGACGTCGGCGTCCTCGAGACGACGGCGGCCGAGGCCAACGGGCGTCCGGCGCGAGCCGCCGCGGCAACGTCGGCCGCACCTGTACTCCGCCACGAAGGGACCGCACCCCAAATGACGACTGCTCCGAAAGTCGTGTCGCTGAAAGGCGACGGCACCGGCGAGGCCACCACCGACAATCGCCCCGTCAAGGACCTCTACGAGATCGGCGAGATCCCGCCGCTCGGGCACGTTCCGAAGAACATGTACGCCTGGGCGATCCGCAAGGAGCGCCACGGTGACCCGATCCAGTCGATGCAGCAGGAGGTGGTGCCGGTCCCCGAACTCGACAGCCACGACGTGCTCGTCATGGTGATGTCCGGCGGCGTCAACTACAACGGCGTCTGGGCCGCGCTGGGCAAGCCGGTCTCCGTCTTGGACTTCCACAACCAGAGCTACCATGTCGCCGGCTCGGACGCCGCCGGCATCGTCTGGGCGGTGGGCTCCAAGGTCACCCGCTGCAAGGTCGGCGACGAGGTCGTCGTCCACTGCAACCAGGACGACGGCGACGACGAGGAGTGCAACGGCGGCGATCCGATGCTCTCGCCGTCCCAGCGGATCTGGGGCTACGAGACCCCCGACGGCGCCCATGCCCAGTTCACCCGCGTTCAGGCGCGCCAGGTGATGCCGAAGCCCAAGCACCTGACCTGGGAAGAGTCGGGCTGCTACGTCTTGGTGTTGGCCACGGCCTACCGCATGCTCTTCGGCCACCCGCCGCACACTTTGAAGCCGGGCGACAACGTGCTCGTCTGGGGTGCCGCCGGCGGCCTCGGGTCGATGGCGATCCAGATCATCGCCGCCTCGGGGGCCAACGCGGTCGCGGTCATCTCCGAGGAGGACAAGCGCGACTTCGTCCTCTCCCTCGGCGCCAAGGGAGCGATCAACCGCAAGGACTTCGACTGCTGGGGCCAGCTCCCCGACATCGACGACGCCGAAGCCTACGGCCAGTACCTCAAGAAGGTGAAGGCCTTCGGCAAGGCGATCTGGGACGTCACCGGCAAGGGCCGCGACGTCGACATGGTGTTCGAGCATCCCGGCGAGGCGACCTTCCCGGTCTCGACCTTCGTCGTGAAGCGTGGCGGCATGGTGGTCATCTGCGCCGGCACCACCGGCTACAACCTGACCTTCGACGCCCGCTTCATGTGGTACCGCCAAAAGCGGCTGCAGGGCAGCCACTTCGCCAACCTCAAGCAGGCGATGGCGGCCAATCAGTTCGTGCTCAACCGGCAGCTCGACCCCTGCATGAGCGAGGTCTTCAGTTGGGCCGACATCCCGCGCGCGCACCAGAAGATGCTCAAGAACGAGCACAAGCCCGGCAACATGGCGGTGCTGGTCCAGGCGAAGCGCCCGGGCCTGCGGACGCTCGAGGACGCGCAGAACGCGTGATCGACCGAGCCGGCGGCGGACGTCGCGCGCGGCATCGCACCGCGTGGCGGCGTCGACCGCCGTTCCATGTTCCAACCTGTCGACGACCGATCAGAGGCAAGCCCATGGCGACCCAGCTCCGCGACATCCAACCCGACGTCGGCCCGCTCGACCGGTGCGCCGCCGCCGTCGCCGCCTGCGACGCCTATTTCGCGGCGGCCCGCGAGCGCGTCGGCGAGGCCGTGTCCGCCAACGGCATGGACGCCGAGCAGTACGCCGCCCACGGCCTCGCCTGGACCAAGGTCTACGTCGAGAGCCTGCGCGAGATGCAGGCCTGGGCCGCGCGCCTGGAGGCGGCGGGCAAGCTCGGCGAGCTCGAGCGGCTGCTCCTCGAGGCCGCCTTCGCCGAGTACCTCTCGCGCCTCGCCGGCGGGCTGCCGATGAGCCAGGGCGAGATCATCCGCCCGCACGACCTCTACGTCGACGACAACGCGCTGCACGCCTTCATCAGCGATCCGGCGGTGAGCCACCTCACCCGCTCCGGCTGGACCGCCGAGAAGAAGCGCCGCCTCGCCGATCTCATCGAGGACGGCCGGTTCGGCGACTGGGGCCTCGAGGACGACAGCCTCGAGATGATCCGCGACCAGTTCCGCCGCTTCTCCGACGACGTCGTCAAGCCCCACGCCCACAAATGGCACGAGAAGGACGAGCTCATCCCGCTCGAGGTCATCGAGCAGGTGGCCGAGCTCGGCGTCTTCGGCCTTACCGTCGACGAGCAGTACGGCGGCCTCGGCATGGGCAAGGTGGCGATGTGCGTCGTCACCGAGGAGCTCTCCCGCGGCTATATCGGCGTGGGCTCACTCGGCACCCGCAACGAGATCGCGGGCGAGCTCATCCAGATGGGCGGCACCGAGCAGCAAAAGCAGAAGTTCCTGCCCAAGCTCGCCTCGGGCGAGATCCTGCCCACCGCCGTCTTCACCGAGCCCAACACCGGCTCGGACCTGGCGAGCCTCACCACCCGCGCGGTGCGCGACGGCGACGTCTGGAAGGTCACCGGGGCCAAGACCTGGATCACCCACGGCGCCCGCGCCGACCTGATGACCATCCTCTGCCGCACCAAGCCCGAGGAGAAGGGCTACAAGGGCCTCTCGATGCTGTTGGGCGAGAAGACCCGCGGCAGCGACGAGGACCCCTTCCCCGATCCCGGCATCGACGGCGGCGAGATCGAGGTCTTGGGCTATCGCGGCATGAAGGAGTACACGCTCTCCTTCGACGAGTTCGAGGTGAAGGGCGAGAACCTGCTCGGCGAGGAGGAGGGCAAGGGCTTCAAGCAGCTCATGGCCACCTTCGAGGGTGCCAGGATCCAGACCGCCGCCCGCGCCGTCGGCGTCGCCCAGGACGCCATGGAGACGGCGCTCTGGTACGCCAAGGACCGAAAGCAGTTCGGCCAGCCGCTCTACGCCTTCCCGCGCGTCTACGGCAAGATCGCCTGGATGGCGGTGGAGATCATGATCGCGCGCCAGCTCACGCTCTACTCGGCGCGGGAGAAGGACGCCGGGCGGCGCTGCGACCTCGAGGCCGGGCTCGCCAAGCTGATCGGCGCGCAGGTGGCCTGGGCCGCGGCCGACAACGCGCTGCAGGTCCACGGCGGCAACGGCTACGCCCTCGAATACGACATCAGCCGCATCCTCTGCGACTCGCGCATCCTCAACATCTTCGAGGGTGCGGCCGAGATCCAGGCCCAGGTCATCGCCCGCCGCCTCTTGGGCTGACCGACGCCGTCAACACCTGCCGTCAACACCTAAGCACGCGCGTCGGCCACCCGGCCGGCGCGCGTTCTTTTAGACCAAAGGCTCTCTTGCGTTTTCAAACGGGCGCGCGATGGCGCGATAACCCACTGGCAGCGAACGCAAAATCGACGATCTGGGTTCGCTCGGCACATCCGGGAACGCGCCCTCGCTCCTCGGCCGCGACGCACCGACGCGACGTGTCCCACTCTGGTCGTTCCACGCTGTCGAAGAGCGTATTTAGGATATCATTCCGAAGCCGTTATCGCCAGCGCTCACAGGCCCGCGAACAGCGCCTCGACGTCGAGCCGCAGCCCCGGCGGGTCGAGGGTGAGCGCGCCGCCGGTGAGGATGGCGGTGCGGAGATCGCCCGCGTCGTCGCGCCAGTGGTGGATGACGCTGCGCGTCGCCGTCTTGACGATCAGGTAGTGCCGCACGCTGGCGAGCCGGAAATAGCCGTCGAGCTTGCCGCCGAGATCGGCGGCTCGGGTCGACGGTGACAGCACCTCGACCACCACCACCGGGTCCGGCACGCGCACGGCCTCGCGGTCGAGCGGCGCGCCGCAGCGGACCAGCGCGTCGGGCTCGTAGACCGTGGCGTCGTCGATCACGACGCTCATGCCGTCGGGGAAGACCTCGCACGGAAGACCGGCCTCGCGGACGGCGCGGCTCAGGCCCTGCCACGCGGCGGCCTTCACCAAGGCATGCCCCACCCGCTCCGGCGACATCGCCACGACCTCGCCCGCCACCAGCTCATAAGATCCCCGCGGCTGGGCCATCGCCCAGTCGATGAACTCGGTGGCGGTCATCGGTTTCGCTGCCGGCTCGGTCATCGCTCCTCCGCTCGAGGGCATCCTAGCACGTCGAGGCCGCGGCGGTAGCGAGGTCGCCGGCCGCCGACGCCACCACCTCGACGGGCCGAGGCCCGGGTGCGTCGCCATCGCCGCCGCGGTTGCGCGCACCGCACGGGCGCCGTCGGCGAAGGCGAGGGCCATGGCGCCGGCGCCGAGCGGTGGCCGCGGCGCTCGGAGCGAAGCGCGAGCCGGCTCGAGCCACGGCCGGCCTTGGCCACGGGCACGCCGGCCGCCGAACCGCGCCGGGGCGTGCCGCCGGCCGCGCGTCAGGCCTCCTCGTTCTCGCGGCCGACCAGGATCTGGCGGCGGCCGACATGGTCGGCGGCGGAGACGTAGCCGTCCTCCTCCATCCGCTCGATCAGGCGCGCGGCGGTGTTGTAGCCGATGCGCATCTTGCGCTGCAAAAAGCTGGTGGTGGCGCGCTGCTCCTCGGCGACGATCTTCAAGGCCTCGTTGTACTGCTGGTCCTCGGCGTCGCCGGTCTCGACGTTGGAGGCGAAGAGATCGCCGCCCGGCTGGCCGACGGGCTGGGCCGGCGCGCCGCTCCCGCCCGGCTCCTCGCTGATGACGTCGTGGAGGTAGTCCGGCTCGCCCTGGGTCTTGAGATGGCTCACCACCCGCTCGACCTCGGCGTCGGAGACCAAGGGCCCGTGCACGCGCTGGGGCGGCTCGCTGGCGTTGACGAGCAGCATGTCGCCCTGCCCGAGCAGTTGCTCCGCGCCCGCATCGCCGAGGATCGTGCGGCTGTCGACCTTGGAGCTGACCCGAAAGCTGATCCGGCACGGCATGTTGGCCTTGATGACGCCGGTGAGCACGTCCACCGACGGGCGCTGGGTGGCGACGATGAGGTGGATGCCGGCGGCGCGCGCCTTCTGCGACAGCCGCTGGATCTGCCCCTCCACCTCCTTGCCGGCGGTGAGCATCAGGTCGGCGACCTCGTCGACGACGATGACGATCTGCGGCAGGGGGGTGGTGTCGATCGGCTGCTCCTCGAACTGGGGCAGCCCCGTCGACGGGTCGTAGCCGACCTGGACGCGGCGGGTGAGCGCCTCGCCGGCGTCGCGCGCGGCCTTCAAGCGGCGGTTGTAGGCCATGATGTCGCGCACGCCGAGATGGGACATCAGCCGGTAGCGGTGATCCATCTGCCGCACCGCCCATTTGAGCGCCACCACCGCCTTCGCCGGCTCGGTCACCACCGGCGAGAGCAGGTGCGGGATGCCGTCGTAGACCGAGAGCTCGATCACCTTGGGGTCGATCAGGATGAGCCGCACGCTCTCGGGCGTGTGCCGGTAGAGCAGCGACAGGATCATCGCGTTGATCGCCACCGACTTGCCCGAGCCGGTGGTGCCGGCGATCAACAGATGCGGCATGCGGGCGAGGTCGGCGACCACGGGGTTGCCCGAGATGTCGCGGCCGAGCGCGATGCCGAGCCGGGTCTTGGGGTTGTCGGCGGCGTCGGTGCCGAGGACGTCGCGCAGATAGACCGTCTCGCGCACCGGGTTCGGCAGCTCGATGCCGATGACGTTGCGCCCGCGCACCACCGCCACCCGCACCGACACCGCCGACAGCGAGCGCGCGATGTCCTCGGCGAGGTTGACCACCCGATTGGCGCGGGTGCCGGGCGCCGGCTCCAGCTCGAAGAGCGTGATGACCGGACCCGGCTTGGCGGCGACGATGTCGCCCTTGACGCCGAAGTCCTGCAGGACCTTCTCGAGCTCGCGCGAGGTCCGCTCGAGCTCGTCCTCGTCCGGGGCCGCGCGCGCGCCCGGCTTGACCGCGGCGAGCAGACCGAGGCCGGGCAGCTGAAAGCCGTTCGCCTCGACCGCCCCCGGCTGCGGCGCCTTCTCGAAGCGCGGCTTGGGGGTCGGCGCCACCGGGGTCTCGGACGCGACGGCGGCGGCGAGCGGCGACGGCACCTCGCGAGGGGGCGGTGCCGGCTGCTCCGGCGCGGCGGCGGCGAGCTCGGCCGCCGGCGGCGGCCCCCGCCTCGGTGCGGGCTGGTCCCACGCCTCGG
>JBKHCM010000182.1:0-3421 GCA_046541805.1 Alphaproteobacteria bacterium | reverse complement strand
CCCTCACCGAGGACGACCTCGCCGCCCTCTTCCGCCCGCTCGACGCCTCGTGAGCGGCGGTGATCGTGCTGTGGGAGGCGTCCGACCGGATTTGCGGCAAGCGGCTGAAGGCGCTGCGGTCGGTGTTGCTGCGGCGAACGACCGGGCGCACCGCATTGCGGTTCGTTCCTTCCTTCGCGAACGAGACCCGGATACGGTCCAAGGATGATGCAATCCTCGCTGATCGGAGGAAACCGCTGGTCGAGAGCGGCCGCCACGGGATGCCGTCGGCAACATGCCGCGCCGAGGCACGGCGCCCGGCGGCGCTAACCGGCCCGACGGGTCGGCTTCACGGCCGCCTTGCGGGCGTACGGGGCGTGCGCGTCTGGATCGATCAGACGGTGATGCCGTTGATCGCGATGGCCTATCAGGTAGAGAACGCGATCGAGACGTGGCGCGCGACGAACCTGCCGCGAGCCGTTGGCGCGGCGACCGGCTGATCCGGCGGTCAGGGCGGCAGCGGCCGGGTTGAGCGCGCCGGCGCCGGTTGCGCTGGGGGAGACGGCTGTGTCGGAGTTGCGCGCGCTGCACTGTCTGGTCACGGGCGGCGCCGGCTACATCGGTTCGCACGTCGCCCGGGAGCTCCACGAGCGCGGCGCCCGGGTGACGGTGGTCGACAACCTCTATTCGGGTCATCGCTGGGCGGTCGGCGACGCGGACCTCGTGGAGGCCGACGTCGGCGCTGCGCAGGTCGTCGAAAGCCTGCTCGCGAGCCGGCGGTTCGATGCGCTCTTGCACTTCGCGGCGCATATCTGGGTCGGTGAGTCGGTCGCGAACCCCGGCAAGTACTACCGCAACAACACGGCCAACGCGGCCATCCTCTTCGATCTCGCCGCCCGTTACGGGATCGGCCACGTCGTCTTCTCGTCGACGGCGGCGGTCTACGGCGCCTGTGACCGGCCGCTGATCGACGAGACCACGCCGCTCGCGCCGATCGCGCCCTACGGGACGTCGAAGATGATGGCCGAGCGCGTCCTCACCGACATCGCCGCGGCGGCCGGGCAGGGCGTGGCCATCCTGCGCTATTTCAACGTCGCCGGCGCCCGCGATGACGGTTCGCTCGGGGAAGCCACGCCGGACAACAGCCATCTCGTCAAGGTCGCCTGCGAGGCGGCTTTGGGCCTGCGAGCGCCGCTCAAGATCAACGGCGACGACTACACGACGCCGGATGGCACCTGCGTCCGCGACTACATTCACGTTCAGGATCTGGCCGTCGCGCACGTGGCGGCGCTGCAACGCCATCGGCGGCGAGGCGACGGTCGCCGAGCCGGTGCGCAGGCACGGCGAGCATCGAACGCCGAGCCGCGCGTGGACGCGTCGGGCGATCGAGGGCATGGCCGCGCGAGGCCGAACCAGGTCCGGTGCGCCGCCGGTGCACGCTGCCCCGCTTCACCGATACGCTCACCGCCGTCGACTTGAAGGTCTCGATGGACGGCAGGGGCCGAGGGCGGGACAGCGTGCTCACCGAGCGCCTTTGGCGGTCGCAAAAAGACGCGCGCGTCGCTCTTCCCGCCTTCGAGACCGGCGCCGAGGCACGCGTCGGGATCGGAACACGGCTCAGCTCCCATAACCCCGCGAGGCCGCGTTCCGGCCCCGGCGGCAGAACGCCCCGCGTCGCCCGTGGCGGCGAGGCGCGCGTCGAGCTGGCGGCGTCCCGGCCGTCGACGGGCACGCGCGGCGTCTTCCCGGTCGAGCCGCGTCGCGGCGCGAGCCGGCGGAGCGCCGGATGGCGGCTGACGCGCCGCGTGATCTTCCACGTGGCGCCCTGACGGCGCACGGCCCGCGGCGCTCAGCGCCGCGCGATGATCCACACGGCGTGGACGATGCCGGGAATATAGCCCAACAAGGTCAGCAGGATGTTGACCCAGAACTGCAGGCCCAAGCCGACCTGCAAAAAGACCCCCACGGGGGGCAGAAGGATGGCGAGGAGGATGCGCAAGAGATCCATGGCGGCGTTCACCTCCTGTTCGGCCGGCGGCTCACCGGCACAGGTCGCGGGGCGGTGGCGAGAGTTTCGCCATTGGCGTGCCGGAGCAACGCCGCGCCGTGGCCGGCGTTGCGCGGGCGTACGCCTGGCGCGCCTGCGCCAGCGGCCGCGCGAGGCGGGAACCTTGTGCATGCTGGAGCGCTTAGCATCGGCTCACCGGTGCGGGAGATCGTGATGGCGAACAAGGCGGACGACGAGGGGGAGCTGCGCGCCCAGGTCGAAGCGCTGCGTGCGGATGTTGAACGACTCTCCGACCAGCTCGCCAAGAGCGGGAGCGCCTATGTCAACCGGGTCGCCGAGGAGGTGCGCCAGGCGGGGGAACGCGCGCTGGCGAGCGCGGAAGAACGCGTCGAAGCGGGTCGTCAACGCGGCGAGGAGCAGGTCGAGGCGGCGCAGAGTTTCGTGCGCCAGCGTCCGCTGACGGCCGTGGCCTGCGCGCTGGGTGTGGGCTTTTTGCTCGCGCGTCTCACCGACCGGGACTGAAGGGCCAGAGCGGCGGTGGCGTGAGGCTGCCCGTTCGCGCGCTGGGCTTCGGGCTCCTGGCGACGGGGCTGCTGGCGACGGCGGCGCTGCTGCTGCTCGCCGCGCTGATCTTGGCGCTCGTGCCCGTGGTCGGGGTCGTCGGCGCGCTGGCGCTGCCGGGCCTCGCCGCGGCGCTCGCGGGGCTGGGCCTCCTGCTCGCCGCGCGCCGGCCGCCGCCTTCGAAGCCGCCGCCGCCCAGGCTCGAGGCGGTGCTGGCCGAGCTTTTCGTGTTGGCGATCGCCCGCTACGCCGAGCGCCGCCTCCGCCGACCGCCCGCGCGCTCCGAGCGCCCCTAGTGCACCGACACCGCTGGCGTGATCTGCCTCGACGGCCTCGCTGAAGCACGAGCGCTCGGAAGTCGTGCAGCGTTGGCGCGTTCGGAGGTGCCTCGTCCGAGCGCGCCGCTGCGCGAGGGCCTCGCTCACCCGTCCCGAGCCGCCCGCGTGGTGGCTGACCCCAAACGCCCCGCTCGGCGCGCACTGGTGCACCGTCGAGCCGGCGGACCGCGATGCAGCAGGGGGTGATGCGCCGGGGCCGGCCGGCCGGAGCGCCGCTCCGTTCGCGGTCCGCCGGGTCTTCGAGCGCGGGTGACGTGACGCGACACCGCGGAGAGATGCCCCCGCCCCATGTTCGTCGGATGGGCTTGGGCGCTCTGCGCCACGCCGCCGGCGTCGTCGTCGACGGCGGCGCCGGCCTCGACGCCCGGCTCGCACGCTTGCGCCGGCATGGCGCCGGCGCCGCCAGCGCGATCCCGGCGACGCCTTCATGCTCGCCGACAGCCTGCGCACCGAGGGCCACCGCCCGCGCCCCGGCCGCGGCCCAGCTCGCCGCCGAAGCCGGGGCCGCCCAACTCTCCCGAAGCGCGCGAGCCCG
>JBKHCM010000181.1:0-3444 GCA_046541805.1 Alphaproteobacteria bacterium | reverse complement strand
CCGTCTACGTCGCCCGCGTTTTGCGCCTCGAGCCCTTGGAGCCGGCGCATGGCGGGATCGACGCCCGCGAGCGCGGCCTGTTGGTCCATCAGGCGCTGGAGCGGTTCGTGCGCACCTATCCGGCCGAACTGCCGGCCGATCCCGAGGCGGCGCTGATGGCGCTGGGCGCCGAGGTCTTCGACCGCGAGCGGCTGGGCGACGCCACCGTGGCGCTGTGGTGGCCGCGCTTCGTGCGGGTCGCCGGCTGGTTCGTGGAGAGCGAGGCCGAGCGCCGCCGCGAGGTCGAGCGCGTCGTCGCCGAGGCCAAGGCCAGGCTCCGGCTCCCCGTCGGCGCCGGCGAGATCGAGCTCACCGGCCGCATCGACCGGCTCGACCGCCGGCGCGACGGCTCCTGTGCGATCGTCGACTACAAGACCGGCACGGCACCACGACGGAGGGACGTGACCGACGGCCTGCGCCCGCAGCTTCCCCTCCTGGCGGCGCTGGTCGAGGGCGGCGGGCTCGGCTTCGACGACGCCGCGCTGGTGAGCCGGCTCGCCTATCTCGAGCTCAAGGGCGGCGAGCCGCCGGGGACGGAGCCGGTGGCCCTCGACGATCCGGCGGAGGTCGTCGCGCGCACCCTCGCCGGGGTGACGCGCCTGCTCGCGGGCTACGCCGCCGCCGAGGTGCCCTATCTGCCGTTGCCGCGGCCGCGGGCGAGCGCCCATGTCGACCCGGTGGCGCCCTTGGCGCGCGATCAGGAATGGCTCGACGGGGAGGCCGGCGGGTGAGCGGGCGCGAGCCGACGCCGCAGCAGCGCCGCGCCGCCGAGCCGAGCCGCTCGGTCTGGGTCGACGCCAACGCCGGCACCGGCAAGACGCGGGTGCTCACCGACCGTGTCCTGCGCCTGCTGTTGGCCGGCGCGCCGCCCGCCTCGATCCTCTGTCTCACCTTCACCAAGGCGGCGGCGGGCGAGATGGCCGGCCGCGTCGTCGCCAAGCTGGCCCACTGGGCGACGATCGACGACGACGCCCTCGCCGCCGAGCTCGACGCCCTCGCCGACCGCCCGGTCGACCGCCGCTTGCGCGAGCGCGCGCGCGGGCTCCACGACGCCGTCTTGGCGCTGCCCAACGGCCTCGCGATCATGACGGTGCACAGCCTGGCCCAGCAGCTGCTGCGCCGCTTTCCCCTGGAAGCCGGGGTGCCGGCGAGCTTCGAGGTCATCGACGACCGCACCCGCGGCGAGCTCTTGGACCAGGCGCGCGAGCAGGTGCTCGCCGCCGCGGTCGCGGACCGTGCCCTCGCCGACGACCTCGCGCTCTTGGCCGCGCACGCCGCGGATGCGACGCTGCTCGCCGCCGTCGACGCGGTCGTGGCCGAGCGCCGACGCTGGCTCGAGGCGCGCGACGGCCTGGGCGGGCTCGACGCCGTGCTGGCGACGCTCGCGGCGGCGCTGGACGTCGATCCCACCGCGACCGCGGTCGACATCCTCGCCGGCGCCGAGGTGGGCTTCGACCGCACCGCACTCGAGGCGGCGGCAACGTCGCTCGCCGCCGCCTCCCAGAAGAACCGCCGCGAGGCGGCGGCGGCGATCCGCGCCTGGCTCGACGCCGAGCCGAGCGCGCGCACCGCGCTGTTGCCGCGCTACCGCGCCGCCATCGCCACCTTCGACGAGAAGGCCGAGCCGCCGCACTGGCGCCCGAACGGCAAGCTCGTGACCGAGAAGCTCCACCGCGACGCGCCGGAGGCCGCGGCGGCGATCGAGGCCGAGGTGGCGCGGCTCGAGCGGCTGGCCGCGCGCGAGCGGGCGCAGCGGACCTATCGGCGCACCGCCGCCCTCCTGCGCACCGCCGACCGCGTGCTCGACGCCTTCGAGCGGCTGAAGGCGCAGGCCGCCGTGCTCGACTTCGACGACCTGTTGTTGAAGGCGCGCGCCCTGTTGGCCGCGCCCGGCGCCGGCGAATGGGTGCGCTTCAAGCTCGATCAGGCCTACACCCACATCCTCGTCGACGAGGCCCAGGACACCAACACGCTGCAATGGGCCATCGTCGAGCTCTTGGCCGAGGAGGTCTTCGCGGGCGAGGGCACGCGCCCGGTGGGCGGGCGCACGCTCTTCGTCGTCGGCGACGCCAAGCAGTCGATCTACCGCTTTCAGGGCGCCGATCCCGAGGCCACCGCCGCCGTGCGCCGTCGCCTCGCAGCCCGGGCCGAGGCGGCCGGCACGCCGATCGACGCGGTTGCGCTGACGCGCTCGTTTCGCTCGAGCCAGGCGGTGCTCGACGTGGTCGACGCCGTGCTGGCCCAGGACGACGTGCGGGCGCTGTTGGGCGCGGCGGCGCCGCACCACGCCTTCGCGACGGCGAAGGGCGGCCGGGTCGAGCTCTGGCCGTTGGAGCCGGCAGCGGAGGCCGCCGCGCCGCGCGACCCCTTCGCGGTGCCGCCGAGAGGTGAGCTCGAGGACAAGAGCGAGCGCCGCCTCGCCCGGCGCATCGCCCGCGAGCTGCGCCGCCACCTCGACGCCGGCACGCCGCTTGTGGGCGCCGGCCGGCCGCTCCGGGCGGGCGACGTCATGGTGCTCCTACGCCGGCGCGATCCGCTGCTCGAACCCTTGGTGCGGGCCTTCAAGCAGGCGGAGGTCCCGGTGGTCGGCGCCGACCGGATCGCGCTCACCAGCCATCTCGCCGTGCAGGATCTGATGGCGCTGGGCGAGGCCGTGTTGTTGCCGGAGAACGACTTCGCGCTCGCCTGCGCCTTGAAGAGCCCGCTCTTCGGCCTCGACGAGGACCGCCTGTTTCAGCTGGCGCACCACCGCGCGCCCGCTTTGAGCCTGCACCAGGCCTGGCGCGAGGCGGCGGCGGACGACGCCGAGCTGGCGCGGCTGTGGCGCCGCTACCAGCGGTGGCAGCGGCTCGCCGACTTCGTGCCGGCCTACGAGTTCTACCTGCGGGTGCTCGGTGGCGAGGTCGGCGACGACCCGGAACGCGCCTTCGCGGCACGGCCGGCCTTTCTGGCCCGCTTCGGCCTCGAGGCGGCGGAGCCGCTCGACGCCTTCGTCGAGCAGGCGCTCGCCTACGAGCGCGGCCACGTCGCGACGCTGCAGGGCTTTTTGGACTGGCTCGCCCGCGGCGAGGAGGACCTCAAGCGCGAGGCCGCCGCCGGCGGCGACGGGGTGCGGGTCATGACCGTCCACGGCGCCAAGGGGCTGGAGGCGCCGTTGGTCATCCTCGCCGACGCCGGCCCCCGCAACCCGC
The DNA here is from genome assembly GCA_046541805.1 of Alphaproteobacteria bacterium. Lineage (GTDB taxonomy): Bacteria > Pseudomonadota > Alphaproteobacteria > Geminicoccales > Geminicoccaceae > JAAAPF01. The sequence goes on along the minus strand of JBKHCM010000181.1, from coordinate 214 downwards.
CGCGCCCGGACCGCCTGCTCTGGACCGACGCGCCGGCGCTGCCGCTGTGGCGGCCGGCCAGGGCCGACGCCACGCCCCTGTCGCTCGCGGCCCGCGCCCGCGAGGAGCGCGCCGCGGCGGCGGACGATCTGCGCCTGCTCTACGTCGCCGCGACCCGGGCCTCCGACTGGCTGATCGTCGCCGGCGCCGAGGCCAGGCGCGGCAGCGGCGGCCC
>JBKHCM010000081.1:0-15122 GCA_046541805.1 Alphaproteobacteria bacterium | reverse complement strand
CGGGCCGCTCGCCTGCCCGGATTTTCGCGCCGCGCGGGTCGACGCCCCTTGGGACGCGTTGCGCGCGCCGGCGCTGCCGTCGCACACGACGCCGCTCGGCTGCGCCACCGACCGGGCGCTGCGCGCGATGGTCGCCGATCCCGCCGACCTCGCCGGCGGCGCGACCGGCCCGGCGCGGTCGATGCGCGCCGGGCCCGCGGTCGGGCGCTACGCCGACGGCGCGGTCAAGCAGCCGCCCACCATCTCGACGCTGGCGGGCGGCGAATGAGCGCCGCCACCGCCGCCGCGAGCGACGCCGCCGCGCTCGAGTTCGCGGCGTTCTTGAGCGACCGCGAGACCGTCGAGGTGTTTCGCCAGTTCGTCGGCCGCCAGACGCTGGGCGCGGCCCACGTCCAGCGCGGCAGCGTGCGCCAGGCGGTCGGCTTCATCGACAAGCAAGAGCGCTCGCCCAAGTTCATCGTCGTCGACATCTCCGGCGTCGACATGCCCTTGCCGGAGATCGACGCGCTCGCCGACGCCTGCGAGCCGGGCGTAACGGTCGTGGTCGTGGGCGACCAAGAGGACGTCGGCCTGTTTCGCCAGCTGCTCGGGCTCGGCGTCGCGGACTATTTGGTCAAGCCGATCACGACCGATCTCCTGGCCCAGACGCTCGGCGCCGGGCTCGCCCCGGCGGGCGTGCGCCGCGGCGCACGCAGCGGCAAGCTCGTCGCCTTCGCCGGCACCCGCGGCGGTATCGGCGCGACGACGCTGGCGACCAGCCTCTCCTGGCTCATCGCCAACCGGATGAACCGGCGCGTCGCCTTCGTCGACCTCGACCCCCACGGCGGCGGCGGGCCGATGCTGCTCGACGTCGAGGTCGGCGGCCTCGGCGAGGCGATCGCCCACGCCGGTCAGCTCGATGCGCTCTTCTTGGAGCGCACGATGATCAAGTGCGGCCAGCGCCTGCACTGCCTGAGCGCCGAGGAGGACCTCGCCAAGGAGGTCAGCCTCGACGTGGAGGCGCTCAACAGCCTCTTCACCACGCTCGAGCAGCAGTTCCACTACGTCGTCGTCGACGTGCCGCGCCGGGCCGGGCCGGCCCTGCGCTTCACCCTGCAACGGGCGGCGATCCAGGCGGTCGTCCTCGACCGCACCCTGCCGTCGCTGCACAACACCGTGCGCCTGTTGCCGCTCTTGGAGGGGCTCGGCCGGCGCACGCTGCTGATCCTCAACGAGCACCAGCCGCTCAAGGCCTCGGCCCTGGATCGCGACACCATCGAGAAATCGATCGGGCGCAAGATCGACCTCGTGGTGCCGTTCGACAAGACGGCGCCGGAGCGCGGCGACAATCTGGGCGAGCCGCTGGCCCGGGGACGCGAGCCCTTCGCCCAGGCGGTGCGGGCGCTCGCCGCCGACTTCTCCGGCCAGCGCCTGGCGTCCAAGCGCGGCTGGCGCGCCAAGCTGGGGCTGGCGTGAGATGGGGTTCGGCCGCAAGCTCCCCGCCGCCGAGGCGCGCGCGCCGACGCGCCCGTCGAGCCCGCCGGCGGAACCGGAACCGGCCGTGCAGACCGAACCCGCGGCGCCGGCGGCGCGCCGGTCCGCCGCCGCGGGCGACGGCGGCACGTTCCGCCACAACTTCATCCTCGTGCGCGACCGCCTGTTCCAGCTCATGGACGTGTCCGCCGCCGTCGCCGCCGGCCGCGAGGCGGTGGAAAAGGAGGTCCTGCAGGCCGTCGCGGAGATCGCGAGCCGCGAGCGCCTCAGGATGACGGCGGCGGAGCAGGAGCGCACCTGCACCCTCATCTTGAACGACATGTTCGGGCTGGGCCCGATCGAGCCGCTGTTGGACGACCCGACGATCAGCGACATCCTGATCAACGGGCCGCACCAGATCTACGTCGAGCGCCGCGGGAAGCTCGAGCGCACCGACGTCGCCTTCCGCGACAACGACCACCTCGTCAACGTCGCCCAGCGGATCGCCGCGTCGGTCGGCCGCCGGGTCGACGAGATGAGCCCCTTGTGCGACGCGCGGCTCGCCGACGGCAGCCGCGTCAACATCGTGCTGCCGCCCTTGGCGATCGACGGCGCCAGCATCTCGATCCGCAAGTTCGCCAAGCACAAGGTCGGCTTTCAGCGCATGGTCGAGGGCGGCAGCGTCTCCCCCGCGATGGCGCGCGTGCTCGAGATCGCCTCGCGCTGCCGGCTCAACATCGTCATCTCGGGCGGCACCGGCTCGGGCAAGACGACGCTGTTGAACGCGCTCTCGCAGATGATCGACGCCGGCGAGCGCATCGTCACCATCGAGGACGCCGCCGAGCTGCAGCTCCAACAGCCGCACGTCGTCCGCCTCGAGACGCGGCCGCCCAGCATCGAGGGCGGCGGCGAGATCACCCAGCGCGATCTGGTCAAGAACGCGCTCAGGATGCGCCCCGACCGCATCATCCTGGGCGAGACCCGCGGCGCCGAGGCCTTCGACGTGCTGCAGGCGATGAACACCGGCCACGACGGCTCGATGACGACCCTGCACGCCAACTCGCCGCGCGATGCGCTCGCCCGGCTGGAGAACATGGTGCTCTCGGGCAACCCGAACCTGCCGCAGCGGGCCATCCGCGGCCAGATCGTGAGCGCCGTCAACCTCGTCATCCAGGTCTCGCGCCTGCGCGACGGCAGCCGCCGCGTCCTCAACCTCACCGAGGTCGTCGGCATGGAGGGCGACGTCATCATCACCCAGGATCTGTTCAAGTTCGAATACGACCCCGGCGACTTCGCCGAGGAGGTGCGCGGCCGCTTCGTCTCGGGCCAGCTGCGCCCGGTGTTCTACGAGCGCGCGAGCTATTTCGGCCTCGGGCACGAGCTGATGGCGCTGTTGACGGGGTCGGGCGCATGAGCGGCGATTTCCTCGTGCTGACCGTGGTCGGCGCCGGGTTCGGCCTTCTGGTCACCGTCCTTTTGCCGCACTGGTGGTGGTCGTCGCCGGCGGCCCGGCTGCGCGGGCGGCTGGGGCGGCACGTCGACGGGCGCCTGGGGCCCAAGCGCAGCCAGCGCGAGGTCGCGCGCATCTTCGAGCGTCCGCAGGACCGCCGCGAGAACCCGCTCGTGCGCCTGGTCCGCGCCAAGTTCATCCATCTGGGCGGCACCCGGACCGTCAATCTCGTCGTGCTGGCGGCCGTGGCGCTGGCGCTGGCGGCGGCGGCCGGCTTGGTGGTGGTGGCGGGCCTCGATCCGCCGAAGGCGCTCACCGCCGGCCTCGCCGTCGGCTTCGGCGCGGCGCTGCTGGCCCTGCGCGAGCTCGACCGTCGCTGGCAGATCGCCTTTCTCGAAACCTTCAACGACGCCATCGAGCTGATCATCCGCGCCGTTCGCTCCGGCATCCCGGTGAACGAGGCCATCCGCCAGGCCGGCAGCGAGGTCAACGAGCCGGTGATGGGCGAATTCCGCCGCATCGCCGACAGCATCGATCTCGGCGTCGACATGCGCGAGGCGCTGCGGCAGGCGGCCGACCGGGTGGCGCTGCCCGATTTCGACTTCTTCGTCGTCTGTCTGGTCCTGCAGCGCGAGACCGGCGGCCAGCTCACCGACACGCTCGAAGGGCTCACCCACATCCTGCGTCGCCGCAAGGAGATCCGCCTCAAGGTGCGCGCGCTCACCGCCGAGGGCCGGATGACGGCGATGATCGTCGGCGCCCTGCCGGTCGTCGTGGCGGGGCTGATGTACGTCCTCGATCCCGACCACATCCTGCGCCTCGCCGAGCCGGGGCTCGGCCGCGGCATGCTCTACTACGCCCTCGGCTCGATGGCCGTCGGTGTCTTCGTCATCAACCAGCTCACCCGCGTCGAGGCCTGAGCGATGCCGGTCGTCGCGCTCGCCTGGATCGCGTCGGTGGTCGTGCTGGGGCTCGGCGCGGTCGCGCTCGAGCGCTGGTTGGGGCGGCGTGAGCGCCGGCGCCGGCGGCTCGCGGCCGCGGCGAGCGTCGGCGCCAAGGTGAGCGCGGGCGAGCGCACGGCACTCTTCGTCGTCGAGGAGCTGCGCAACCTGCTGGTGCGGCTGACGCTGGGCATGGGCGGGCTGCAGATGCTGCGCCCGAGCGACCGCGAGAAGGTCGCCCAGCTCTTGACCCGCGCCGGCTGGCGCTCGCGGCAGGCGATCGGCACCTACGGCACGCTCAAGACCGTCGCGGCCCTCGCCGGCCTGGTCCTGGGCCTGGTGCTGGTGCTGGCGCTCGGCCTCGGCGCGGGCCAGCCGGCCCTGCAGCTGGTGGTGGTGATGTTCGCGGCGTTCGGCGGCGGCCTGGTGCCGGAACTGGTGGTCCAGGAGGTCGCCCGCCGCCGCCAGAAGCGGATCAAGGCCCATCTCGCCGACGCGGTGGACCTCATGATCATCGCCGCCAATGCGGGCCAGAGCCTCGACATGGCGCTCGGTCGCGTCGCCGAGGAGATGACACGGCGCGCGCCCGCGCTGGGCGAGGAGCTCCACATCACGATGTCGGAGCTGCGCGGCCTCTCCGACCGCCGCCAGCCGCTCGAGAATCTGGCGCGGCGCACCGAGCTCAAGGAGGTGAAGAGCGTCACCGCGACGCTGATCCAGACCCTGCGCTACGGCACGCCCCTGACCCAATCGCTCAAGACCCTGGCCCGCGAGATGCGTGAGGCGCGCATGCTCGCGCTCGAGGAAAAGGCGGCCAAGCTGCCCGCGCTTTTGAGCTTGCCGCTCATGCTCTTCATCATGCCGGCGATCTTCGTCGTCACCGCCGGCCCCGCGGTCATCGCCCTCGGCGAGGCGTTCAGCCGATGACGAGACCGTTCTCCAGCACAGGGAGGCTTGGCGTCATGCGGCTTCGTGCGCTGCGTGCCGGGCTCGTCATCGGGCTCTCGGTCCTGGCGGGCTGCGCCGGGACGGTCGGTGAGCGCGGCGGTCCGCCGTCGGCGGCGCCCGCGCCGGAGAACGCGCTCCGGCTCGCCGAGGCGACGCTCAACGGCGGCGACGCCCAGGCCGCGATCGCACTCTATCGCCGCGCCGCCGCGGCGGAGCCCGATGCGGTCGCGCCGCGGCTCGGCTTGGCGCGGGCCTATCTCGCCGTGGGCGCCTTGCCCGAGGCGCGTGATGCCTTCGCCGCGCTCGACCGCCGGGCACCGCTCGAGGCGGCGACCGGCCTCGGCCGGGTGGCCCTCGCCCAGGGCGATCCGCGCGAAGCCAAGACCCGCTTCGCCGAGGTGTTGAACGCACGGCCCGACGACGTCACCGCGCTCAACGGCGTCGCCGTCGCCCTCGATCTCGAAGGCCGCCATCGCGAGGCCCGGCGGACCTACGCCGAGGCGCTCGAGCTCGAACCCACCAACCGGGCGGTCGCCAACAACGCCGCGCTTTCCTTGGCGCTCGCCGGGGAAAGCCGCGAGGCGGTGGCGCGACTGCGCGCGCTCGCCGACACGCCGATGGCGCCCGAGGCCGCGCGCCACAACCTGGCGCTGGCGCTCGGTCTCGCCGGCGACGAGGCCGCCGCCCGCGAGCTCTTGCAGACCGAGCTCGAGCCGGACGCGGTCGCGAGCAATCTGGACTTCTACCGCGCCGCGCGCGGCCGCGCCGCCGTCGCGTCGGCGGCGGGCGGGAAGGAGTGACGCGCATGGCGGGCCCGTGGCTCGATCTCTGGCGTGACCGTCGCGGCGTGAGCGCGATCGAGTTCGCGCTCGTCGGTCCGGTCGTCCTGCTCCTGATCGCCGCCGTGGTCGAAGCCAGCTTGTTGTGGAGCGGCGCCACCGCGCTCGACTCCGGCAGCCGGGCGGCGGCGCGCTACGGTCTCACCGGCGCGGTCCGCCCCGACGAGACGCGCACCGACGTCGTGCGCCGCCTGGTCACCGAGCAGGTCTGTCCCCGCGCGCTCGATCCGAGCCGCAGCGTCTGCTTCTGGGCCGAGGACGGTCCGCGCTTCGTCGACGAGGACGACGACGCAACGCCCCTCGACTTGCAGCTCAAGGCGTACGCTGATCCGCGCAATCTCGGCCGTCCCGAGCCGTGGGACGACCGCAACGGCAACGGCAAGCGCGATCCCGGTGAAGAGTTCGAGGACCTCAACGGCAACGGCGTTTGGGACGCCGACACCGGCGTCGCCGGGCCGGGCGGACCCGCCGACCTCGTGGTCTACGAGATCGCCGTCCACCAGGGCGTGACGAACCCCCTGCTCCGCGCCGCCCTCGGCGGGCGGACCGTGCGCCACGAGACCCGTATCGTCATCCGCAACGAGCCGTTCTGATGTGCATGAGGTGGTTGCGCCGCAGACGTGCCGCTCCGTTGGTGCGCGACCAAGGCGGCAACGTCGCCATCGAGGCCGCGATCCTTCTGCCCGTCTTGTTGACCATGCTGGTGCTCGGTGCCGATCTGGTGCGCTACCTCGACACGGTCGCCCGCATGGACCGGGTCGCGGCGACCGTCGCCGATCTCGTCGCGCGCAGCGACACGGTGATCGACCGCACCGATTTCACCGCCCCGGTCGCCAACAACGACCTCGCCACCTTCCTGCGCGCCGGCAACGAAGCGGCGCATCCCGACGACCTCGCCGGCCGCGGCAAGGTCTGGGTCAGTGCGGTGCGGCCGCGCGCGGGTGGCGGCTTCGAGCTGATGTGGCAGCGCACCGGGCCCTACGAGTTCGAGGCGTCGAGCCGCCTCGAGGTGCTGCCCGAGTTGCCGACCACCGGCACCTTCATCGTCGCCGAGGTCATCTTCGCCTACGAGCCGTTGCTCCTCGACACGCTCGGCGTCGAGGCCTTCACGCCGCTCGTCTACCGCCGGGCCATCTTCCGCCCGCGCCTGACCGCCCTGTCGACCCTCGAAGACCCGGAACCGTTCTGATGCTGCTCAGCCTTTGGCGCCCGCGCTCGCCCGGGTGCGCGCACCTGCTCACCCGCTGGCGGCGGGACCGGCGTGGCGCGGTGGCGATCAGCTTCGCGCTCACCCTCGTCTTGATGATGGCGGCGCTGCTCTTCGCGATCGACATGGGGCGGGCGCACGTCGCGGCCACGCGCCTGCAGAGCGCGCTCGACGCGGCGGCACTCGCCGGCACGCGCGATCTCCGCTCGGCCAGCTTCGAGACCGACGTCCGTCAGGTGTTCGACGCCAACTTCGCCGACGCCGGCCTCGGCGCCGAGGTGACGCGCTTCGAGGTGACGCCGGTCGAGGACGACCACGGCGTCCGCCGGCTTCGCCTCGAGGCCGAAGCGCGCCTGGCGTCGCCGCTCGGCGCGCTCTTGGAGGTCGCCGATCTCGACTGGTTGCGCGTGGCGGCGGAGAACCAGACCGTCCGGGACACCCACGGCATCGAGCTCGTCATGGTGCTCGACAACACCGGCTCGATGCGCAGCGGTGGCAAGGACGGCGACCTGCGCGCGGCGGCGAGGGCGCTGACCGACGTGCTCTTCGGCGAGGCCGACTCGAAGCCGCATCTGTGGGTCGGGATCGTACCCTACACGGCGACGGTCAACATCGGCGCCTACCACAAGGCGTGGCTCGACGACCTCGCCGCCAGCGACGCGCCGCCTTGGAGCTGGGAGGCGTTCGCGCCGAGCGAGTGGAAGGGCTGCGTGCTGGCGCGCGCCGATGGCGGCGACCGCACCGACGACCCGCCGGCTGACGACCCGTTCGATCCCTATTTCTGGCCGTCGATGGAGGATCCCGACGCCGACTATTCCATGTACGACGACCCCCGCGATCCCCACGACGGCGGCGGGCCGCGCCTCAACGTCTGGCCCGACGAGGACGGCTGGGTCGACGAGGGCAACGCCGCGCAGAACAGCGGCTACGGGCCCAATCTCGGCTGCGGGCCGGAGATCCTGCCGCTGACGCCGTCGCGCGCCGAGGTGGAGGCCAAGATCGCGGAGATGGAGCCCTGGCACCGCGGCGGCACCATGGCCAATGTCGGGCTGGCGTGGGGGTGGCGAGCGCTGTCACCGCGCTGGCGTGGTCTTTGGTCCTACGACGAGAACGACGCGATCCCCGCCGCGCTCCCGCTCGATCACGACGAGCCCTACATGTCGAAAGTCATCGTGCTGATGACCGACGGCGACAACCAGTGGTACAAGCGGGATTATACCGCCTATCGCTATCCCGACGACGATCTCCTCGCCGGCACCGGTGTCGACGAGCGAATGTTGCAGGCCTGCGAGCTGTTGAAGCAGGACGGCATCGTGATCTACGCCATCACCTTCGGCACCGGGGTGAACTCGGCGACGGCCGACCTCTACCGCGACTGCGCGTCGGCGCCCGACCAGAACGTCTACTTCCCCGGCCGCAAGTACTTCGACGCCCCCACCGGCGACGACCTGCGGGCCGCCTTCGGGGCCATCGGCGGGCAGCTCACCGAGCTGCGCTTGACGCAGTAGCCGCGCGGCGACGCGCGGTGCGCCGCGCTGCCTGCCGACCGACCGCGACGTCGACCCGGTCGCCTCCGGCACGCGGGTTGCCCGGATCGTCGACGTCGCCACGCGCCCGCAGCCGGCTGGCACGGGCGCTGGGGGCACTCGCGCCGAGGCTCAGTCCAGCGCGTAGAGCACAAAGCTCAAATAGCGGGTCTCCGGCAGTGCCGGGTGCAGCGGGTGATCCGGGCCGGCGCCGCCGGCGACGACCAGCCGCCCGTTGCGGCCGGCGTCGCGCAGCCCCTGAAAGCTGGCGGTGACGAGCGCCGCCTCGCCGACGTGGTGCGAGCAGGACGCCACCGCCAGCAGGCCTTCGGGCGCGGTGACGCCGGCGGCGGCGCGGGTGAGCTTGCGGTAGGCCCGCGCCGCCGGCCCGGCGTCCTTCTTGGCGCGGGCGAAGGGCGGCGGGTCGGCGACGACGATGTCGAAGCGCGCCTTCTCGTCGGTCAGCCGGCCGAGGACGTCGAGCACGTCGCCGGTCTCGGTTGCGAGCGCGTCCGCGCCGCCCGCCGCCGCGGCCGCCTGCTCGGCGAGGGCGAGCGCCGCGCCGGAGCGCTCGACGGCGTGGACGTGGGTGGCGCCGCCGGCGAGGGCGGCGAGCGCGAAACCGCCGGCGTAGCTGTAGAGGTCGAGGACCCGGGCGCCGCGGGCGAGGCTGCGGATCGTCGCCCGGTTCGCCCGCTGGTCGAAGAACCAGCCGGTCTTCTGGCCCGCGATCGGATCGGCGAGGAAGGCGAGATCGCCTTCGCGCACCACGAGCGGGGTGGCGACCTCGCCTTCCACCCGGGCCGGTGCCGTCTCGAGCCCCTCGCGGGTGCGGGCGTGACTGTCGCTGCGAACGACGATGCCGGCGGGGGCGAGGACCTCGCGGACGCCCTCGCGCACGGCGTCGAGGGCGGCGTCCATGCCGGCCGTGTTCGGCTGGATCACGACGACCTCGCCGTAGCGGTCGACGACGAGGCCCGGCAGGCCGTCGCCCTCGCCGTGGATCAGGCGGTAGTGCCCGCCCGGCAGGAAGCGTTCCCGCAACGCCAGCGCCCGCTCGAAGCGGCGCGCGAAGAAGCGGCCGTCGAGCTGGGTGTCGAGATTGCGGGTCAGCAGGCGCGCGACGATCAGCGCGTGGGGGTTGACGTGGACGAGGCCGTAGAGGCGTCCCCCCGGCAGCGCCAGCCGTGCCAGGCTGCCGGGCGCCAGTGCGCGCACCTCGTCGCTCATCACCACTTCGTTGGCGAAGATCCAGGGCGCACCGGCGCGCAAGCGGCGGTCGAAACCGCGCTTGAGCTCCAACTTGGCAAGATCGGTCATCGAGCGGGCATTCCGAAGACGAAGGCGCGGGTTATACGCTCAAGGCCAAACCGCACAAGGGCGGAGCCACCGTCGCCAGCAGGTGGCGCGCGCATTAGGCTGGCGCGGTCGACCAGGGGAGAACGGAACATGAGACGATGGTTGACGGCGGCGATCGTGTCGCTCGCCCTCGGCGGGTCGGCCAGCGCGGCGGAACGGCAGATGGTGGTGGCGGCGCATCCGCTGGCCGCCGACGCCGGCATCGAGGTGCTGCGCGACGGCGGCAACGCCATCGACGCCATGGTCGCGATCCAGGCCGTGCTCGGTCTGGTCGAGCCCCAGTCCTCCGGCCTCGGCGGTGGTGCGTTCCTGGTCTATTTCGACGCCGAAAGCGGTGATCTCACCACCTTCGACGGCCGCGAGACCGCGCCCCTGGCCGCCGGGAGCGACTATTTCCTCGGCATGGACGGCGAGCCCGTGCCGTTTTGGGACGCGCTCGTCGGCGGCCGCTCGGTGGGGGTGCCGGGCACGCCCAAGCTCCTCGACGTCGTCCACGCCCGCTACGGCACCCAGGATTGGGCCGGGCTCCTCGCGCCCGCGATCACGCTCGCCGAGGAGGGCTTCGCGGTGACGCCGCGGCTCGCCGAAGCGGTCGCGGACGCGCGTGCCATCGACCGCTTCGCGCCGACGCGCGACTACTTCATGCCGGGCGGCGAGCCGCTCGAGGCCGGCGACACGCTCACCAATCCGGCCTACGCCGCCGCGCTGCGTCGGCTGCAGCAGGCGCGCAGCCAGCCCTTCTACGACGGCGGCATCGCCGAGGCGATCATCGCCACCACCGCCGCCGCGGGCGGCGTCCTGACGCTCGACGACTTCCAGTCCTACGAGGTCGTCGAGCGCGACCCGGTCTGCGCCCGCTATCGCGGTCTCGACGTCTGCGGCATGGGGCCGCCGAGCTCCGGCGGCCTCACCGTCGGCCAGATCCTGGGCATGCTCGAGCACGCGGACATGGCCGCCCTCGGCTACGGCGCCGAGGCGGCGCATCTCATCGCCGAGGCCAGCCGGCTCGCCTTCGCCGACCGCGCCGTCTACATGGCCGACGGCGACTATGTCGACGTTCCGAGCGCGGGGCTCTTGGACCCCGGCTATCTCACCGTCCGCACCCAATTGATCGACCGCGACGCCGCCAACCCCGAGGCCGCGGCCGGCTTCCCGCCGCGCCGGGGGCGGCCCGACCTCGCCCCGCAGGACCAGCCCGAACCGCCGGGCACCAGCCATTTCGTGGTGGTCGACGCCATGGGCAACGCGCTCTCGATGACGACGACGATCGAGAGCGGCTTCGGCTCGCGGCTGATGACCAACGGCTTTCTGCTGAACAACGAGCTCACCGATTTCTCCTTCCGCCCGGAGGTCGACGGGCGGCCGGTGGCCAACCGGGTCGAGGGCGGCAAGCGTCCACGCTCGTCGATGAGCCCGACGATCGTCATGCGCGACGGCCGGCCCTACGTGCTCACGGGCTCGCCCGGTGGCTCGCGCATCATCGGCTACACCGCGATGTCGCTTCTGGGCATGCTGGATTGGGGCCTCGAGCCGCAGCCGGCGGTCGAGCTCGGCCACATCGTCAATCAGGGCGGCACCACCGATCTCGAAGAGGGCACGGCGGCGGCGTCCTTCGCCGCCGAGCTGCGCGCGCGCGGCCACGAGGTCGAGATCGGCGCGCTCACCAGCGGCCTGCACGCCCTCATGGTCGACGACGGCGTGCTCCTCGGCGGGGCCGATCCGCGTCGCGAGGGGGTGGTCCGCGCCGACTGAGTGACCTCCCGCGCTGAAGCTGATTGGTCAACGGTCTCACAAACGTCCAAGTTGCGCAGTTGATGTATGCGGAGCATTTTGGCGCCGATCGGAGACCTTGGCGTGTCATTATCGGGTCGCGCGTGGCCAGGTTGGCCGGCGGCCATTGCGGGTTGCGTGGTCGGGGCGGCGTTCGTCGCCACCGCCGTCCTCCTCTATGCCGTGCTCGACGAGGAGCAGGCGGCGCGGCGCGAGCAGAGCGCGGCCTTCGCCGCCCCGCGTGCGCGAGGTCCTGGCGTCGCTGGAGACGGTCGCGGTCGATCTCGCGAGCGTGGTGGCGCAGGCCCGGCGCGTCGAGGCCGAGCGCTTCGCGGCCAGCGCCGGCACGCTGGTCGAGGGCGCGCCCGGCGAATCGGCGATCCGCGGCGTGGCGCTGGTGGCCGAGCTGCGGCGGCCGTTGCCCTCGCCCTTCACCGCCGCGGCGCCCGCGTCGACGCTGGGGGTGTGGCCCGCCGGCGGCGGCGAGCGCGCCTTTGCCGCGGTGTTCGCCTGGCCAGCGCCGGCGGCGGCGCGCATCCGCGGCTACGACCTCTAGACCGATCCGCCGCAGCGCGAGGCCGCGGAACGCGCGCTCACCAGCGGCCGACCGCGGGCGTCGGACGTCGTCGTCTTGACCCAGGACCAGGATCGGCGCCTCGGCGCGGGACCCTACGGCACGCTGCTGGTGGCCCCCATCGACGGCCCGGTCGCGCTGGAGGTGGCCGGGGCGGGCGTCGAGCCGGTCCGTGCCCTGGTGGCCGTCGGGGTTTCCATCGAGACGCGGTTCGCCGAGGTCTTCGCCGAAGGCGCGGGCGGCGCTGCGCCGCCACGGCTGGTGGTGGCGCGGACGCGCGGCGCCGACGGCGCCGGGGACCGGCGCATCGTCTTCGCCGACGCGAGCGACGCCGACGGCCCGAGCGCCGACGGGCCGGTGTCCGCTTGGACGACGCTGGGCTTCGCCGGCCTCGGGCTCGACGTCCACTTCGCCCCGCCGAAGGATGTCCGCCGCGCGCTGCCGCTCTTGGCGGCGGCGCCGATCGCGCTCTTCGGGGTCGTCTTGGGTGGAGGCGTCACCCTGCTCACCGCGCGGCTGCACCGCGCCCGCCGCCGGCAGACCGTGCGGGCCGAGCGTTCGCACGCGCTCTACCAGCTGGCCACCGAGGCGGCGGCGCTGGGTTTGTGGTCGATCGAGGGTGGGCGCGGCTCGGCGGCGACGAGTTCGCGCTGCTCCTGCGCGGGTGTGGTGATCGGGCGGCGACCCCGGACCGGGCGCGGGCGGTGCTGGCGGCGGTCGCGGCGCCGGTGCGCATCGACCACGTCGAGCTGCACCCGACGGCGAGCGCCGGCGTCGCCCTCGCGCCCGACGATGCCGGCGACGGCGACAACCTGCTGCGCTTCGCCGACGTCGCGCTCTACCGCGCCAAGGCGGTGGGGCCGAACGTGGCGCGCGGCTACGCCCGCACCTTCGGCGACGAGCTCGAAGCTCGCAAGCGGCTCGAGGCGCGGCTCAGGCGGGACGTTCTGGCCGAGCGCCTCGAGGTGTATGTCCAGCCCGTCGTCGACCTCGCGAGCCGGGCCACCGTCGGCGCCGAGGCGCTGTTGCGCTGGCACGCCGACGGCATCGGGCCGGTGTCGCCCGCCGTCTTCGTGCCGGTGGCGGAGAGCTCCGGCCTGATGCCGACGCTCGAGCGCTTCGTGCTGCGCCAAGCCTGTCGCGCCGCCGCCCGCTGGCCGCGGCGCGACGACGGGCGTGCCCGGAGCGTCGCCGTCAACGTCTCCTCCGCGCTCTGGCACAGCGGCGGGTGCTTCTTCGACGCCGTCGACGCCGCACTCCAGGACAGCGGACCGGCGCCGGAGCGGTTGACCCTCGAGGTCACCGAGACCGCGGTCGGCCGCACCGAGGAGGACCGGCTCTGCGTCGAGGTTCTCGGCCGGCTGCGCGAGCGCGGCATCCGCATCTCGATCGACGATTTCGGCACCGGCCATTCCAATCTGACCCGCCTGCGCCGGCTCGGCTTCGACGAGATCAAGATCGACCGCCAGTTCGTCGCCGGCATCGAGCGTGACGCCGACGACGCGGCGGTGGTGCGCGCCGTGCTCGGCCTCGGCCGCGCGCTCGGCCTCGAGGTCGTCGCCGAGGGCATCGAGCGGCCCGAGCAGGCGCAGTGTCTCGCCGGCCTCGGCTGCCGCACCGCCCAGGGCTTCTTCTTCGCCCGGCCGATGCCGCTCGCCGATTTCGCCCGCGGCTTGGAGATCGAGCAAGCGCCTGTGGGCTGACGGCCTCGGCCGAAGGAAGGACGCGGCAACGCTTGCGTCATGGCCCGAAGGGCGTTGACTTCCCCCCGGCCGCGCGCGACCACGCGCCGCCCAAGGCCCTTCGGGGCGGATGTGATGGAGCAGGGATGGACGGCTTTTTCGTCACGGGGTGCGTGTGAGCATGGCACCCGTCTTCCCCTTCGCCGCCATCGTCGCTCAAGACGAGATGAAGCTGGCCCTCGAGATCGCCGCCGTCGAGGCGCGCGTCGGCGGCGTGCTCGTCTTCGGCGACCGCGGTACCGGCAAGTCCACCGCGATCCGCGCGCTGGCCGCGCTGCTGCCGCCGATGGCCGCCGTCGACGGTTGCCCCTACAACTGCGATCCCGCCCACGACCGCAAATTCTGCGTGCCGGGCTGCCCGGCGGTGGAGGCCGGCCGGCGCAAGAAGCGCAAGGTGGCGGTGCCGGTGGTGGACCTGCCGCTCGGCGCCACCGAGGACCGCGTCGTCGGCGCGCTCGATCTGGAGCGGGCGCTGACCCAGGGCGAGAAGGCCTTCGAGCCGGGCCTGCTGGCGCGGGCGCATCGCGGCTTTCTCTACATCGACGAGGTCAACCTGCTCGAGGACCATCTGGTCGACCTGCTGCTCGACGTCGCCGCCTCGGGCGAGAACGTCGTCGAGCGCGAGGGGGTGAGCATCCGCCATCCCGCCCGCTTCGTGCTCGTGGGCTCGGGCAATCCCGAGGAGGGCGAGCTGCGCCCGCAGCTCCTCGACCGTTTCGGCCTCTCGGTCGAGGTCAAGACGCCCACCGATCTGCCGACGCGGATCGAGGTGGTGCGCCGGCGCGACGCCTTCGAGCGCGACCCGGAGGCCTTTCTCGGCCAGTGGAAGCGCGAGGAGACGGAGCTGCGCAAGCGCGTGCTCGCCGGGCGCGAGCGGGTGAACGACGTCGTGGTCTCGGAAGCGGCACTCGAGCGCGCGAGCGAGCTCTGCCTCAAGCTCGGCACCGACGGCCTGCGCGGCGAGCTCACGCTGGTGCGCGCCGCCCGGGCGCTGGCGGCACTGGACGGCGACCGCGCCGTCGGCGACGACCATCTGCGCCGGGTGGCGCCCTCGGCCCTGCGCCACCGCCTGCGCCGCAACCCGCTCGACGAGGCCGGCTCGACGGTGCGCGTCGAGCGCGCGCTGGAGGAGGTCTTCGCGGCGTGAGCGAGGCGGCCTCGAGCGACGACGCCGGCGCTGCGGTCCCCTCGCGCTGGGGGAACGCGCTTCTCGCCGCGGCGCTGATCGCGGTCGACCCCACCGGCACCGGCGGCGCCGTGCGCGCGCGCCCGGGCCCGGTGCGCGAGGCCTGGCTGGAGGCGCTCACCGCGCTG
>JBKHCM010000080.1:0-15182 GCA_046541805.1 Alphaproteobacteria bacterium | reverse complement strand
GATCGTCCTCGTCGGCGACCGCGGCTGAGAGGCGATTTCGTCAACGGGCTGTTAACGCTCGGCGGGCAGGCTCGACCCGTGGACCTGCAGCGGTGGAGCCGAGCACCTCATGCTGACCCTCGTCGGCATCGTCATCGTCGTCGTCATGGTCTTCGGCGGCTACGTCCTCGCCGGCGGCAAGTTCGGCGTCATCCTCGCGGCCCTGCCGTTCGAGCTCTTGATCATCGGGGGCGCCGGCCTCGGCTCCTACCTGGTCGGCAATCCGGCGAGCGTGCTCAAGCGCACCGGCGGCGCCCTCATGCGCTGTTTCGTCGGCGGCAAATGGCGCGGCAGCGACTATGTCGACATCCTCTGCTTGATGTTCGCGCTGATCCGCATCATCAAGACCAAGGGCATCATCGCGCTCGAAAACCATATCGAGAACCCCCATGACAGCGCGATCTTTCAGCGCTACCCGAAGATTTTGAAAGACCATTTCGCCGTTGATTTCATCTGCGACACCCTCAGAATGATGTCGATGAACCTCGACAATCCGCATCAGGTCGAGGACATGATGGAAAAGGTGCTGGAAAAGCACCACGCCGAGGCCCTGGCCCCGGCCCGCGCCCTCGCCACCCTCGGCGACGCCTTTCCAGCGCTCGGCATCGTCGCCGCCGTGCTCGGCGTCATCAAGACGATGAGCGCCGTCGACCAGCCGCCGGAGGTCCTCGGCAAGATGATCGCTGGCGCGCTGACCGGCACCTTTCTCGGCGTTTTTCTCTCCTACGGCGTGGTCTCGCCGATCGCGGCGAAGGTGACGGCGTCGATCGACGAGGACCACCACTTCTACCTCATCATCCGCGACGTGCTGGTGGCGTTCCTGCACGGCAACGCCCCGCAGGTGGCCGTCGAGATCGGCCGCGGCAGCGTGCCGAGCGTGCTGCAGCCGACCTACACGATGCTCGAGGAGGCGATCGAGAGCGTCCCGAAGGAGGCCTGAGCGAGCGACTTCGGTCCCATAGCGTATAGGCTCATAATCCTATAAAACGAAGGCTCCGAACCGGCCCGAGCGTAGGTGCGTATGGGCGATGCCGTCGAAAAGCTGGTTGCGAGCACCGACGACCCGGTCGTGCTGCTCCTCATCATCGCGTTGGTGGCGCTGGGCGGGGTCTGCCTCGTCCTGTTCCGGGCCTGGTGCGCCGAGATCCGCGCCCATCGCGCCACCATCCAGGACAACATTCAGTGGACCCGGCAGAACACGCTGATGATCAGCGAGGTCCGGCACGCGACCGAGCGCTTCGCCGCGCTGATGGAGCAAGCCGGTCAGAGCTGGGAGCGGAGACGGCCATGAGACCGCCGCACGACCTCCTGCGCGCGCAGCTCGACCGCGAGACCCGAGGCGAGTCCTCCCTCGTCGGCCGCCTGGTGCGCTGGCTCTCCACCGACAGCCGCGCCGTCGGCCGGCTGCGCTTCGAGCTGGAGCGCTGCCGCCTCCACCACGCCCACGAGCTGAACCGCCTGCGCACCCTGGTCGAAAGCGGCACCGGCGAGCGCTTCGCCGCGGCCGCCCGGCGTGGGCTCGACGCGGAGGCCTGGCGCGAGGACTGACGGCGGTTTTCGGGACCGCACGCTTGGGCTAGACGGCGCTTTATGACGTCCCGCGACCTGCCCCAGCTTCGCCCCGCCGTCGACGCCGACGGCCCCCGCTTGGCGCAGCTCATCGCCGCCTGCTTCGCCGAATACGACGGCTGCGTGTTCGACCGCCGCGAGTTCCCCGAGCTCGCCGCCATCGCGCGGCACTTCGCGGCGGCCGGCGGGCACATCTGGGTCGCCGAGGCGGCCGGCGCGCTCGTCGCCTCGCTGGGCGTCCGCCCGGCACCCGGCGACGGCGTGGAACTGCTCAAGGTGTACGTGGCGCGGCCCTGGCGCGGCAGCGGTCTTGCCCCCACGCTTTTGGACGCGGCCCTCGCCTTCGCCCGCGACCGCGGCGCCACCCGGCTCGAGCTCTGGAGCGACACGCGGTTCACCCGCGCCCACGCCTTCTACGAAAAGCACGGCTTTCGGCCGACCGGCGAGCGGCGCTTCCTCGCCGATCTCAGCGACAGCTGGGAGCGCCGCTTCGTTCGCGAGCTGGTCGACGGGCCCGAGCGATGATCCTCTTCGCGATCGACCGCGCCCGGCTGGGGCTCTATGTCGCGCATCGGATGCGCGCCGATGGGCGACCGGCTCGTCCGCGTGACCACCGGCGTTTCGCCGGTGTTGGTCGCCCTCACCGTCGCCCAGCAGGTCGGCGTCGGGCGCTGGGCGTTTCGGTTCAGACCGCGCATGACCGCAGCGGTCGCGATCGCGAGCGGGGACGCGCTGATCGCGCGCAATGTCGGCGATGAGGTCCCGCGCGAGCTCTTGGTGTTTCTGATCGACCGTGCGTTCTTCGTCGCGGTCGCCCACCGCCGCGGCGCGGGGCTCGACCGCGTCGGTCCGCGGCCGCGCCTGTTCGCGCTCCTTCGCGGCGCCGTTCGCTTCATCGACGCGACCGGGGCGGCGGCGATCTTCCATGGCGTCGATCACGGCCACCGCCACGGCACGACCAAGGCGCCCGGCGGGCAGCGCGAGCCGCCGCGCCGGATGCCGGCCGCCCGGGCCTCGCCGCGCGTCCCGACAGCCGTTGCGCCGCCGACGTCGACGACGCGCGGTTGCGGCGTCGAGCGGTCACGCCTGCAACAGCGTCTGCACCCCCAGCATCGAGGCGAAGGAGAGCGTGACGACGATGCCGACGGTCTCGGGCTCGGCCGCCTCGTTCGCCTCGGGGATCAGCTCGGCGAAGACCATCCAGAACATCGCGCCGGCGGCGAGCCCGAGCCCCAAGGGCAGCCAGGGTTGAAAGACGAGGACGAAGAGGAACGCCGGCACCGCCAACAGCGGCTGCGGCAGGCTCGAGAAGATGCTCCAGCCGGCGGCCTTGAGCACGCTCGCCCCGCGCGGCACCATGACGAGGCTGATGGCGAGGCCCTCAGGGACGTTGTGGAGCGCGATGGCCGCGGTGATGAAGTCGCCGAGCTCGCGCCCGCCGCCGTAGGCGACACCGACGCCGACCCCCTCGGCGGCCGAGTGCAGCGTCATGATGCCGACGATCAGGAGAATGCGCGCGGCGTCGGCGCCGCTGACGTCGGCGACGCTGACCTCGTCGTGGCCGTGCAGCCAGTGGCCGGCGGCGACGATGAAGACCAGGCCCAAGACGATGCCGGCGAGGGTGCGGCGGACGTCGAACGCGAACCCTTCGCCGATGAGGCTGTAGCAGGCGGCCAGCATCAGCCCGGCGGCCGCGGCGTTGG
Source organism: Alphaproteobacteria bacterium (assembly GCA_046541805.1). GTDB lineage: Bacteria > Pseudomonadota > Alphaproteobacteria > Geminicoccales > Geminicoccaceae > JAAAPF01. The sequence goes on along the minus strand of JBKHCM010000080.1, from coordinate 11,871 downwards.
CGAGCGCCAGCCAGCGCGCACTCAGGTGCTTGGCCGCCAACAAGGGCAGCGCGCCGAGGCCGGTGGCGACCGCGGTGAGCAGGGCGGCCAGGAAAACGACGAGGACGGGGGTTTCGATCATCGAAGCTCCGCGATCGCGTCGGCGCCCACCTTAGAACGATTCCAAGTTTTTGCCACCCCCCTATCTGTGCCGCCCCGGCGCGGCGCGGCCTCTTGTCATACGGTGCGCACAAAGGCCAGCTACCGGGGGCGCCGCGTCGCTCGCGACGATGCGGCTTGGAACGAGTGAGGATGTTGAGCGAACCGTCGATTCTGGAGCCTGGCGACGTCACCGCCCCCACCGCCCTGCCGACGGTGACCGACACGCTGATCATCTCCGACGTGCATCTGGGCCTGCCGGCGAGCCGCGCCGCCAGCCTGTTGGAAACGCTGCAGGCCTGGCGCTTTCACCGTCTGATCCTCCTGGGCGACATCTTCCACGACCTGCATTTCGGCCGGCTCAACGCCGAGCACTGGGAGGTGCTCTCCCATATCCGCAAGCTCTCCAACCCGAAGCGCCGGGTCGAGGTGGTCTGGGTGCTCGGCAACCACGACCGCAAGGCGGCGCAGGTCGCCTCGCATCTGATGGGCGTGCAGGTCTGCGAGCTCTACGCCTGGGACTCCCACGGGCGCCGCCATCTCGCCGTCCACGGCGACCGCTTCGACCGGCTGCTGACCAACCACCCGGTCCTCACCGAGGTCGGCGGCAAGCTGATGTCCTTCGCCCAGCGCCGGCTCGGCTACGGCCGCTCGCGCTGGATGGACCGGCGCCACAACCGGATCGTCGGACTCACCGGCCGGGTCCGCAAAGGTGCCCTCACCTTCGCCCACGACCGCGGCGTCGAAGTGATCTTTTGCGGCCACACGCACGACGCGCTACACGAGCGCCTGGGGGAACCGGACGCCACGGTGGAGTACATCAACACGGGCTGCTGGACCCGGCGCCCGTCGCACTATGCCACCGTGGACGCCTCCGGCGTCCACCTCCACGCCTGTCGCTGAACGCGCCGCCCGCCGGTCGGGCCGAGCCGAGGAACCGCGCATGCCCAACGCGCTCTTGGAAGCCGCCGCGCTGACCCGCCCCCGCCGCCGGCGGGATCGCATCGCGGAGAAGCTCTTCACCTGGTCGTTCGACGGCTTCGTCTACAACCAGATCTGGGAAGACCCCGTCGTCGACATGGCGGCGATGGCACCGCTTGAGGGCAAGCGGATCCTCGCGATCGCGTCCGCCGGCTGCAACATTCTGAACTACCTCGACGGCGATCCGCGCGCGATCACCGCGGTCGACCTCAACCCCGCGCACGTGGCCCTCACCAAGCTCAAGCTCGCCGCCGCCCGCCACCTGCCCGATCACGAGACCTTCTTTCGCTTCTTCGGCCACGGCGACGACCCCGCCAACGTCGAGGCCTACGACCGCTGGTTGCGCCCGGTGCTCGACGCCGAGACGCGGGCCTATTGGGACGAGGCCCGCCCCTTCCGCGGCCGCCGGATCGAGCTCTTCGCGCGCGGGCTCTACCGCCGCTCGCTTTTGGGCCGGACCATCAAGTCGGCGCACGTCACCGCCCGGCTCCTCGGCGGCAAGCCGCGCTCGATGCTGGAGGCGCGCACCCGCGACGAGCAGCTCAAACTGTTCGAGGAGCACCTGGCGCCGATCTTCGACACCCGCCCGATCCGCCGCCTCGCCCGCTCGCGCGCGGCCTATTTCGGCCTCGGCATCCCGCCCGCGCAGTACCGCGCGTTGCACGCCGCCAGCCAGGAGCCGGCGGCCGAGCTGCGCGAGCGCGTCCGCCGCCTCGCCTGCGACTTCGACCTCGAGGAGAACTATTTCGCCTGGCAGGCCTTCGCGCGCCGCTACGACATCGAGCACCGCCGCGCCGTGCCGCCCTACCTCAAGGAGGACGTCTTCGCCCGTATCCGCGAGCGCGTCGAGCGGGTCGAGATGCGCCACACGCTCCTCGTCGACCACCTGCGCGACGAGCCGGCGGCGAGCTACGACCGCTACGTCTTCCTCGACGCCCAGGACTGGATGACCCAGCCGCAGCTGGAAGCGCTGTGGACCGAGGTCACGCGCACCGCGACGCCGGGGGCGAAGGTCATCTTCCGCACCGCCGGCCCGGACTCGATGCTGGCGGCCAACCTGCCCGAGACGCTGCTTTCGGCCTGGCGCTACGACGCCGTCGGCAGCGCCGACTTCCACCGCGCCGACCGCTCGGCGATCTACGGCGGCTTCCACCTCTACGAGCGCCGCGAGCCGTGAGTGCGGCGGTTTCGGGCGATGCCGCCGAGCGCATGGAGCGGATGTACCGCTGGCAGCGGCACGTCTACGACGCCTCGCGCAAGTACTACCTCTGGGGCCGCGACCGGCTGGTCGAGGAGCTGGACCTCGCCGCCGACGAGACGCTCTTGGAGGTCGGCTGCGGCACGGCGCGCAACCTGATCGCCATCGCCGCGCGCTATCCGGGCGCCGGCCTCTACGGCGTCGACGCCGCCTTGGCGATGCTGGACGTCGGGCGCGCCAAGATCGAGGCGAAGGGCCTCGCGGGACGCATCCACCTCGCCTTCGGCCTCGCCGGCGACGGCGAGGAGCGCGCCCGCTTCGACCTCGCGCGCGGTTTCGACCGCATCGTCTTTTCCTATTCGCTCTCGATGTTCGACGAGCCGGCGGCGGCGATCGAAAGCGCGCACGCCGCCCTCGCCCCGAACGGCCGCCTCCACGTCGTCGACTTCGGCCTGATGGCGGGCCTGCCGGGGCCGCTGCGTGCGGCGTTGCGGGCTTGGCTCCAGCGCTTCCACGTCACCCCCTCGGATGTGCCGCGGGCGACCCTCGCCGCCCTCGCCGAGCGCACCGGCGCGCCGCTCGCGGTGCGCGAACTCGCCGGCGGCTACGCCCGGCTGATGCACTACGGTCCGGTGCCGGGCTGACGGTGCTCAGCCGGCGCCGCCGGTGGCCCAGCGGCGGAACGAACGCGCAGACGCGGGACGGCGGCGCGGCGCGTAGCGGCGAAGGAACAGCCGCTCGAGCGCCAGCTTCATCCAGTGCGCGAGGCGCAGCGGCGGCAGCACGACCTGGCGCTTGGCGTCACGGTAGACGAAGACGCCGCGGTCGAGGTCGTCGAGCACGCAGACGATCTCGTGGCGGACCTTGGCGGTCGCGGGCCGCCCGGCGAGCGCGTTGGCGAGGTTGCGCGCCGCCGTCTCTGCCTGCAGCTCGGCCGCGTGCGCCTGCTTGGCCTGCCACTCGGGGCCCTCGAACGCCGCGCTGTCGCCGATGGCGTAGACCCGCTCCAGGCCGAGGGCGCGGGCGTGCTCGTCGACGGCGACGTGGCCGCTCTCGGTCATCGGCAGCGGGCTCGCCTCGAGCCAGGACGGCCCGGTCATGCCGGGCATGAAGATGGTGAGGTCCGAGGCGATCTCGCCCGCCGCGGTGACGACGCGGTCGGGCTCGAAGCGCGCGATCGGCGCGCCTTTGTGGACAGGGATGCCGCGGCGCTCCAGGCGGCGGAGCAGCTCCGCGCTCGCGCGCTCGCCGAGGCGCACACCCGGCTGCGGCGCCGGCGTGAAGAAGGCGAGCTCGAAGCGGTCGCGCCGGCCCTCCTTTTCGAGCTGGTTGTCGACCGCGAACACGAGCTCGAACAGCGGACCGGCGCGCATCGCCGGTCGATGCTTCGGGTTGCCGGCGAAGCCGAAGGCGATGCGCCCGCCGTCCATCGCCGCGAGGCGATCGCGGATGGCGCGCGCGGCCTGGCCGCCCCGGCAGATGGTGTGGACATGCTCGATGCCGGGAATCTGCTCGAGAAAGGTGCCGCCGCTCGCGACGACGAGCCCGTCGTTCGCGAGCACGCCGGTGTCGGTCACCACGGTGCGGCCGCCGTCGCGCACGGCCTCGACCCGGCCCTGGTGATAGGCCGCACCCTGGCGCGCGAGCCAGTCCCGCACGTCGACCGTCAACGCCTCGGGCTCGCGCCGGCCGGATGGCACCCAGACCAGGCTCGGATAGTAGTGGAAACGCGGCTGCGGCGCGGTGAGGGTGATCATGAGGCGGCGATCGCGCCGGCGGAGCTCGCGCACCGCCTTGAGCGCGCCGAACCCCGATCCGATCACGACGACATGGCGCAACGTGGACCTCCCAGCTCTGCTGCCACGGTGAACAGGCGAGGTCGTTTTACGTGTCGTCGGACCGCGACGCTGTGGCGGACATCACAGCCGCGGGAGCGGAAATCCGGGCCCTGACGCAGCGCCGGGAACGGCACCGCGCGCCCGCGGCCGCTGCCCGCGCGGCGCGTAGCGGCGCAGCGCCGCCTGCTCGAGGCCGAGCTTGAGGTAATGGCCGAGCCGGGTCGGCGGCAGCGCCCATTCGCCCCGCCCGTCGCGGTAGACAAAGGCGCCCTGGCCCAGCCCGTCGACGACGTGGATCACCTCGTGGCGCACGCGCTCGCGCGGCGTGCGTCCCTCGAGCTCGCGGGCGAGGTTGCGCGCCGCGGTCTCGGCCTGAAGCTCGGCGGTGTGCGCCTGCTTGCTCTGCCAGGCGGGGCCGGGAAAGGCGGCGGCGTCACCGACGGCGTAGACCCGCTCGAGCCCCTCGACGCGGGCGCGTGCGTCGACGGCGACGTGCCCGCTCGCGGTCGCCGGCACGTCGCTCAGGGCGAGCCAGGCCGGGCCGCTCAGCGCCGGCGAAAAGACCGTGAGATCGCTCGCGAACGCGTCACGGTCCGTCACCACGCGATCCGCGGCGAAGCGCTCGACCCGCCGGTCGGGGTGGACGGCAACGCCGCGGGCGCGCAGCCGCCGCACGAGCCCGGCCATGGCGCCCGCGGCCGCATCGGCGCCGGGGGGCAGGAGCAGGTCGAGGCGAAAGCGCCCGCGCCGACGCGCGCGGCGGAGCTGCTCGTCGAGCGTGAAGGCGAGCTCGAGCACGGGCGTGCCGCGAGCCGCCGGCGGGTGGGCCGTATTCGCCGCGAAGCCGAGGACGAGGCGCCCGCCGGCGAGGGCGGCGAGCCGGTCGCGGATGAAGCGGGCGGCGTCGATGCCGCCGCAGATGGCGTAGGCGTGCTCGCTGCCCGCGACGGTGGCGGGCGTGGTGGCACCGCTGGCGATGATCAGACCGTCGGCGGTGAGCGTGCCGGCCTCGGTCAACACGGTGCGGCCACCGTCCCGGACGGCCACGACCGCGGCCGCGTGATAGGCCGCGCGCTGTCGAAAGAGCCAGTCGCGGACATCGACGGTGAGATCTTCCGCCTCCCGCCAGCCCGACGGCACCCAGACGAGGCTGGGCCAGTAGAGAAAATGCGGGCTCGGAGCGACGAGGGTGATCGCGACGCCCGGCTGTCGCGCACGCAGTTCCTCGACCGCCTTCAACCCGCCGAAACCGGCCCCGATGACGACGACGTGCGACACGTGCCTGCTCCTCATGGTGACATCCACGATGTCGTCTCACCAGCGGGTGCGGGAAAGGTGCGGGCGAGCCCTCGAAGCCGGCGCCCTCAAAGCCTGCGCCAGGTGCAGACCCGATCCTCGCCCAGCCCCTCGCGCGCGGTGCCGGGCGGCAGGCCCCGCGTCGCCTCGCCCTTCGCGCGGTCGTCGACGTAGCCGCAGTCGTCCTCGGCGGAGGGCCAGCGCGCGCCGGAGATCCGCCGGGCGGCGCGGTCGCGCGCCCGGGCGGTCGCGGCCGCGAGCCCGGCGGGTGGGACGACCAACCCGGCGGCCAGCGCCGAGCCTCGCGAACGCATCCGGGCGAGCATGACCCTCTCCGTCGTCGCCGCGAGACCGGCTCAGTCCCACCGCACCCGGCCGCGCCGTCGTTGCGCTGCCGCACGCCGCGGGCGAGGGGTCATCCATCGTTGGGCGAGGCCGGCAGCTCGACGCCGAGGATCGGCCCGGCGAGGTAGTACATCGCGGCGAAGGTGACGCCGATGGCGGCGATGTTCAAAAGAAAGCCCGCCACCGCCATGTCGCGCAATCGCATGCGCTCGTAGGAGAAGACGATCGCGTTGGGCGGGGTCGCGACCGGCATCATGAAGGCCATCGAGGCACCGACCGCGACCGGCACGGCGAGAAGCCGCGGGTCGAGGTTCAGCCCGACCGCCACCGCCCCGAGGATGGGCAGGAAGGTGGCCGTGGACGCCGTGTTCGAGGTGAGCTCGGTGAGGTAGATGATCGCGGCCGCGACCACCAGGATCAACAGCCAGGTGCCGATGTCGAAGCCGCCCACGGTGTTGCCGATCCACTCGGCCAGCCCCGTGCTCTGAAAGGCCGAGGCGAGCGCGAGGCCGCCGCCGAAGAGCAGCAACACCCCCCACGGCACGTGGCGCGCCGCCTCCCAGTCGAGGGCGAAGCCGCCGGTGCGCGACACCGGCCAGGCGAACAGGAGCAAAGCCGCGGTGAGCGCGACCGAGGTGTCGTTGATCGGCAGGCCCGTGACCGCCTCGAGCTGGCTGCGCAAGATCCAGCCCAGCGCGGCCGCGGCGAGGACGCCGGCGACGACGCGCTCGCCGCGGCTCATCGGGCCCAGCGCCGCGAGCTCCTCGCGGATCACCGCGCTCGCGTCGCCGATGCCGAGCCCGCGCGCCGAGAAGACCAACTGCGTCAGCAGGACCCAGGCGATCGGCAGCATCACCAGCACCATCGGCACGCCGAACAGCATCCAGGTGAAGAAGTCGATGCTGATGCCGTAGCTCGAGTCGAGGAAGCTCGCCAAGAGCGCGTTCGGCGGCGTGCCGATCAGCGTGCCGATGCCGCCGATGGAGGCGCTGTAGGCGATCGCCAGCATGAGGGCGACGCCGAAGCGGCGCAGCGTGGCGTCGTCGGCTGTGCGGCTGCCGACGAAGTCGACCACCGAGATGGCGACCGCGAACATCATGACCGTGGTGGCGGTGTTGGAGATCCACATCGAGAGAAAAGCGGTGGCCAGCATGAAGCCGCCGATGATGCCGGTCGGGCTGGTGCCGGCCCGGCGCACGATGCCGAGCGCGATCCGGCGGTGCAGGCCCCAGCGCTGCATCGCCGCCGCCAGGAGAAAGCCGCCCAAGAAGAGGAAGATCAGCGGGTCGGCGTAGCTCGCGGCGACCGTCTCCATCTCGCCGAGCCCCCAGATCGGCATCAAGGGGATCGGCAGCAGCGCCGTGGCCGGGATCGGCACCGCCTCGCCGAGCCACCACACCACCATCCACGAGGCGAGCGAGACGAGCCGCCACGCCTCGAGGCTCATGTCCGCCGGCGGCGGCAGCAGCCACACGAGCGCCGCGAGCGCCGGGCCGGCGATCAGGGCGGCGAGGCGGAAGGTCGAGAGCGGCTCCGAGCCGGGCTCGCCCCCGCCCTCGCTCGAGCTGCCGTCCGTCGGCGGCTGCGGCGCGGGTTCTCGTGGCGGCCCCTCGAACGACGACCTGGCCATGCCGACTTCCTCCCTTCGTTGACAACATGTGATAACGGCGCCTTGGAGACGTCATGCGGCCGACCAGGGGCGTCACCGACCGCCGCACGAAAGTGACGGTGGCGCGATGCCGTCCGCGCACCGGCGTCGTCGTCGCCAAGCCACTGCAGCGCGGCCGGCGCTCGCAGAGCGCAGCGCGCGCGCCGCCCGATCGGGCTCGCCGCCTCGCGCGGTCGCCGGCAGCGCCAGCCCCCGAAAACGCGTGGCCACGCGCTCCTCGCGGCCGGCCACGGTGCGCGCGGCGGACCGTGGCCGTCAACACACCGGCCGTCTCGCCAACGCGGTAAACGCCGTCGCGGGTCGCCTCGTCCATGTCACCTCCGACGTCGCCACCGCGCTTAGCCGATGGGCGCCGCCCGGTCGACCACCGACGGCCGCGACGGCATGCCCTCTCGAGAGCCCGCTGATCAACCTCGCCCGCATCGCCTATCTCATCGCCCGTTCGCTGTCGGGCTCGCGGCCGCGATCATGCTGACGGCGCCGCTGGCGTGGTGGCTCGACGCCGCGAGCCCGATCGGCTTCTTGCCCGCCGGCGTCGTCACCGGCTTCGACGCCCGGGCGCTGGTCTTGGCGCCGCGCCGCGCCGCACCACGATCCGCTGTACCCGTCATCGTGATCCCTTCGGCGCCGTCCTCGGCGGATCGGATCGGGCCGCCCCGCCGGGAGCGACCCATCGCCCCCGAAAATCGGATCGAGCGGCGAGCGCTCCAGAAGCTGTCGTCGGCTCCGCAGGCGCTGGCGCAACGCGTGGAGCGTCGGCGCACCGCGGCGATGAAGGGCGCCGAGACGATCGAGCGTGCGGCCGTCGCCGATGCGGCCGGCCGCGACGGCTTCGGGTTGGCGCGGTGGTCGCGCTCCCGCGGTATCGAGCGTCACGTCATCCACCCCACCGGTGTGGCGGTGTCGCGAAGGCCCGGTCCGCCCTCGCGTCCCGCCGCCGGCGTCGCGACCAGCGCGTCGAAGGCCAGCGCATGGCCTCGGGTGGCCCCAGCCCAGGCGCGCCCGACGGCGCACCCCTCGCCCGTGCGCCCGTGCCGGGTGGCGCGCGACGCCGACGTCGGCGCTCTTCGAGGCGGTCCGCGGCCGCGCGGTCGAGCCGCTCGCGCGCACCGCCGGGCGTGGCGGATCACCACCGGCTCGATGCGCCCGCGAGCGAGCCGCGCCTCGGGCGAGGGCGCGACCTCAAGGCAGCCGGCGGCGGCGCGCGCCGCCTTGCACGTGCGGCCTCAGGGGCTCACCCGCGGCGCCGGCACCGACGGGGCGTTCGGCAAAACGCCCGAGCGACAGCATGCGGTCGTACATGACGATCGCGCCGGCGACGCCGAGGTTGACGCAAAAACGGGTGGGGATGCGGACGAGGTGGTCACAGCGGGCCTGCATCTCGGGGCTGAGTTCGCCGCGCTCGGGGCCGAGCACGTAGGCCGCCTGGGTGGGGTGGCGAAAGCTCGGCAAATCTACCGCGGCGTCGGTGAGCTCGACGCCGACGAGGCGGCACGTTTTCGGCAGCTGCAGGGACGCCGCGTCGGGCACGTCGTAGATCGGCAGCTGGCCGGCGGCCTCGGAGGTGTCCGACTTGGCCTCGCGCACGGCGTACGTGGCGTCGACGACGAAGGCGAAGCTGGCGCCGAAGGCGTGCGCGGTGCGCATCAGCGTGCCGAGGTTCATCGCCTTGCTGATCCGCTCCGCGCCGATGCCGAAATAACCGCGCATCCTGGGCTCGTGCATGGTGCCGCTTCTTGCCACCGCATCGGCACTTCGCCAACCATCCCCGCGCGCTCGACGCCAGCTCGAAGGACAGGACCATGCGCGCCATCGTCTGCCGCCGGCTCGACGGCCCCGCCGCCCTCGCGCTCGAGGACGTGCCCGCGCCGGAGCCCGAGCCGGGCGAGGTCACCATCGCCGTCGCCGCGGCGGCCTTGAACTTCGCCGACATCCTGATGACGCGCGGCACCTATCAGGAAAAGCCGGCGCTGCCGTTCACGCCGGGCATGGAGCTCGCCGGTCGCATCCACGCCATCGGCGCCGCCGTCACCGGGCTGGCGCCGGGCCAGCGCGTGCTGGCGGTGGTGGACCACGGCGCCTTCGCCGAGCTGGCGCGGGCGCGCGCGCTCGACGTCGTGGCGATCGGCGATGCGATGGCCGACGCCGTCGCCGCCGGCTTTCCGATCGCCTACGGCACCGCCCACGGCGCGCTCGCCTGGCGCGCCGGCCTCAAGGCGGGCGAGACCTTGCTGGTCCACGGCGCGGCCGGCGGCGTCGGCTTGACCGCGGTCGAGGTCGGCGTCGCCATGGGTGCGCGCGTCATCGCCACCGCCCGCGGCGCCGAGCGGCTGCAGCTGGCGCGGCAACGCGGCGCCGTCGCCACCGTCGACACCGCGCGCGAGGACGTCCGCGCCCGGGTGCTCGCGCTCACCGACGGCCGCGGCGTCGACGTCTGCTTCGACCCCGTCGGCGGCGAGCTCGGCGAGACCAGCCTGCGCTGTCTGGCCTGGGAGGGGCGCTATCTGGTCATCGGCTTCGCCGCCGGGGCGCTACCGACGATCAAGGCCAATCGCCTCTTGGTGAAGAACATCGCCGCGGTCGGGTTCTATTGGGGCGGCTACCGCCGCCGCGATCCGGCGCGGCTCACCGCCGGCCTGCGCACGCTGCTCGACTGGTACGAGGCGGGCCGCCTCGAACCGCACGTGTCCAAGCACGTGCCGCTCGCCGCCGCCCCGGCCGCGCTCGCCGAGCTCGAGCAGCGCCGCAGCACCGGCAAGGTGGTCGTCGACGTCGGTTGAGGGCGCCCGGCGCTGCTGGTCGCCGCGTTCAACATCCGCTAACCTTCCGGCGCTGCAATGGTGCGAGGTTCCATGACGCAACCGCCGGTCGTGCTCGTCATCCTCGACGGCTGGGGCTACCGGGAGGAGACGGCGGACAACGCCGTCGCCCTCGCCCGCACGCCCAACTTCGACCGCATCTGGCGGGACTGTCCGCACACGCTGCTGCGCACGGACGGCCCCCATGTCGGTCTGCCGGAAGGCCAGTTCGGCAACTCCGAGGTCGGCCACATGAACCTCGGCGCCGGCCGCGTCGTCCTGCAGGATCTGCCGCGGCTCACCGCCGGGCTCGAGGGCGGTAAGGTCCACGACAACCCGCACTTTCAGACCTATGTCGCCAAGTTGCGGCAGGGCGGCGGGCGCGCCCATCTGATGGGCCTGTTGTCGCCGGGGGGCGTCCATTCCCACCAGGATCAGATCGCCGCCCTCGCCCGCGCGCTCGCCGAGGCCGGCATCGAGGTCGTCGTTCACGCCTTTACCGACGGCCGCGACACCCCGCCGCAGGCCGGCCGCGGCTATATGGAGCGCTTCCTTGCGAGCCTCGAGGGCGTTGCCGGCGTCCGCGTCGGCACGGTCGTCGGCCGCTACTACGCCATGGACCGCGACAAGCGCTGGGAGCGGATCGCTCAGGCGTTCGAGGCGATCGTCCGCGGCGCCGCCGAATACCGCGCCGACGACCCGTTGGCCGCGATCGGCCAAGCCTACGACCGCGGCGAAGGCGACGAGTTCATCAAGGCGACGGTGGTCGGCGACTACGGCGGCATGGCCGCCGGCGACGGCGTGGTGGCGGCGAACTTCCGCGCCGACCGCATCCGCGAGCTTTTGTTGGCGCTGTTCGACGCCGATTTCACGGGCTTCGATCGCGGCGACTATGGTGTCGAGCGGCCGGCGCTCGCGCTGGTCGAATACGGCGCCGGGCTCGACCGCTTCATGGAACCCCTGTTTCCGCCGGAGACGCTCGAGGACATTCTGGGCGAGGTGCTGGCCCGTGCCGGCAAGCGCCAGCTTCGGCTCGCCGAGACCGAGAAGTATCCGCACGTCACCTTCTTCTTCAACGGCGGCGAGGAGGTCGCCTTCGCGGGCGAGGAGCGCTCGCTCGTCCAATCGCCCAAGGACGTCGCCACCTACGACCTGAAGCCCGAGATGTCGGCGCCGGAGGTCGGCCGGCGCCTCGTCGAGGCGATCGCGCACGGCGGCTACGACTTCATCCTCTGCAACTTCGCCAACCCCGACATGGTCGGCCACACCGGCGTGCTCGAGGCCGCGATCAAGGCGGTGGAGACCGTGGACGGCTGCCTCGGCGACGCCCTCGCCGCCGCCGAGAAGGTCGGCGCCACCTGCATCGTCACCGCCGATCACGGCAACTGCGACATCATGAAGGATCCCGAGACCGGCGACCCGCACACCGCCCACACCCTGAGCCCGGTGCCGTGCGTGTTGGTCGGCGGCGCCGCCGACGCGGAACTGCACCCCGGCCGGCTCGCCGACGTCGCGCCGACGGTGCTGGCGTTGATGGGGCTCGAGCCGCCCGCCGCGATGACCGGGCGGCCGCTCCTCGGCCCGGCGCCCGCCGCCACGTGAGCGCGG
>JBKHCM010000079.1:0-15302 GCA_046541805.1 Alphaproteobacteria bacterium | reverse complement strand
GTGGCCGCCGCCGCCGCGGCGGGCGAGGCGGCTGCGGGTGCCGTCATCACCGCCTATGTCGAGCGCTTCGCCAAGGCGACGGCCACCGTCATCAATCTGCTCGACCCGGAGGTCGTCGTCGTCGGCGGCGGGGTCTCGGCGATCGAGGCGCTCTACCGCGAGGTGCCGCCGCGCTGGGCGGCCTGGGTGTTCGCCGACGCCGTCGACACCCGTCTCCTCCCGGCGCGCCACGGCGACAGCTCCGGGGTGCGCGGGGCGGCCTGGCTCGGGCGCGAGCGAGCGCTCGGCCTTGAGCGGAAGCTCACTCGCCGCGCGGCGGGCTGAGCGGCTCGAACCGCTCGAGCTCGGCCTCGAGCGCGAACGCGGCATCGTCGAGGCGGACGTCCCGCGTCACGCCCGGCGCAAAGAGCTCGAAGCTGAGCGCGAACTGCGGTGTGTCGGCGTCGCCTGCGGCGAGCGCGTGGTAGGCGCGCGCCACCGGCCGCGCCCGCCCGGCGCGTCGGCGGCCGCGACGGGATCGCCGATGGCGGCGGTAACAAGGGTGAGCGCGTTTGTGCCGACGCCGGCGCCGTCGAACGGCGCCGCGGTCGACAACGCCCCGCCGGCGGCGGCCGCGTCGATCAGGGGGTCGATGCGGGCGGGGGAAACGGGGTGTCGCGCGGCAGCCGCATCCCGCCGCGTGGCGGCACGGTATAGGTGGCGCCGCCGGGGCCGCCGCCCTCGGGCATGCGCGCCCTGCCGGGGCACTCCGCCAGCAGGCCGCCCTCGCGATAGCTTCGCCTGCTGCAGCTCATGCGCCGGCCGTCGGCGGTTTCCCTGGCGGGGACGCGCAGGTCGTCGTCGAGCTCGCCGCCGCCGGGCAGACGGCCGACGAACCGCAGAAGCTGGCGACCGGCGACGCCCGCGCACGGGACGCGTCATGCGAGCGCGAACGCGCCGTCGGCGTCGACGAGCGTGTTGGAACGCCTGGCGAGGCCGCGCTCGCGACCGTCGCCGCGAGCAGACCGCCCAACTTCACGCCGATGCGCCCCGTGATCCCCGTCGATGCCGCGGCGCGCCGCGCGGGGCGCGAGCCTAGCGGCGTGGCGGCGCCTGCGCTACGAGCGGGGAGGGCCGTGCGCCCGCTCACGACGTCACGAGAAAGCGAGGTCATGAACGATCCGCGTCCCACCATCTTCGTCACGCGTCGGCTGCCGCCCGCGGTCACCGAGCGGCTGGTCGCCGGCTACGACGCCCGCCTGAACGAGGACGACCACGCCCTCGGCGAGGACGAGATCCAGGCCGGGCTCGCCGGCGCCGACGGGGTGATCACGGCCTCCGATATCCGGTGGGACGCGGCCCGCATCCGCTCTCTTCCCGAAAACGTGAAGATCCTCACCACGTTCTCCGTGGGTTTCGACCACATCGACCTCGACGCCGCCCGGGCACGCGGGCTCAAGGTCGGCAACACGCCCGAGGTGCTGACCGAAGCGGTGGCCGATATCGCCATGCTGTGCCTTCTCGGCGCCGCCCGCCGGGCGGTGGAGGCGCAGCGGATGCTGCGCGAGGGCCAATGGACCGGCTGGCACACCACCCAGCTCGTGGGTCAAGAGCTCCATGGCCGCAAGCTCGGCATCGTCGGGATGGGACGGATCGGCCAGGCCACCGCCCGCCGCGCCCGTGGCTTCGGCCTCGAGATCCACTATCACAACCGCTCGCGCCTGCCGGCGGAGCGCGAGCAGGGCGCGGTCTTTCACCCCGAGCTCGAGACGATGCTGCCGGAGGTCGACATCGTCTCCTTGAGCTGCCCGGCCATGCCCGAGACGACGCGCCTGGTCGACGCCGCGTTCCTCGCCCGGATGAAGCCGGGCTCGATCCTGGTCAACACCGCCCGCGGCGCGCTGGTCGACGAGCGCGCACTCACCGATGCCCTCGACAGCGGCCATCTGTTCGCCGCCGGCCTCGACGTGTTCGAGGGCGAGCCCAACGTCGACCCGCACTTGCTCACCTACAACAACCTCTTCGCTCTGCCCCATATCGGCAGCGCGACGGTGGAGACCAGGAACGCGATGGGGTTTTGCTGTCTCGACAATCTCGACGCCTTCTTCGCCGGGCGTGAGCTGCCCTACGGACTGGTCTGATGGCAAAACCCGCGCTACCCGCCGGCGTCGCCGAGGCGTTGGTCACCCGCCACGCCGAGCTCGCCCGGATCAGCGAGCCCGGCCCCGGCGTCACCCGTCTCTTCGCGACGCGCGAGCATCTCGAGGCCCTGGCACGCATCCGCGACTGGATGGAGGCGGCCGGGATGACCACGCGCGTCGACGCCGCCGGCAACCTGATCGGGCGCTTCGCCGCCGACCCCGCCGCCGGCGACGACGCCAAGGTGCTGCTCCTCGGCTCGCACCACGACACCGTGCGCCAGGGCGGGCGCTACGACGGCGCCATGGGCGTGCTCTTGGGCATCGCCTGCGTCGAGGCCCTCGCCGCCGCCGGCACGCGCCTGCCCTATCACCTCGACGTCGTCTGCTTCTCGGACGAGGAGGGCACGCGCTACGGCACCTCGATGATCGGCAGCCGGGCGATCGCCGGCGTCTTCGACGAGGCCGTGCTCGACTGGCCCGACGCCGCCGGCATCACCATGCGCGACGCCATGCGCCGGGCCGGCTTCGATCCGGACGGGCTCGCGCGCTGCCGCTACGACCCGGCGCGCCTGCTCGGCTACGTCGAGGCCCATATCGAGCAGGGGCCGCTGCTGGAGGCCGAGGACCTGCCCGTGGGCGTCGTCACCGCCATCGCCTCGGGCGCGCGCTTTCGTCTGACCGTCACCGGCACCGCCGGCCACGCCGGGACGGTGCCGATGGGCCGCCGGCGGGACGCGCTCGCCGCCGCCGCGGAGATGATCCTCGCCTGCGAGCGGATCGCCGGCGCCGGCGACAGCGTCGTCGCCACCACCGGCAAGCTCGACGTCTCGCCCGGCGCGATCAACGTCATTCCGGGCGCCGCCACCTTCACCCTCGATCTTCGCGCCCCCGACGGCGATCGCCACGACGCCGCCCGCGACGCGGTGATCGAGGCGGTCGACGCGATCGCGGCCCGGCGCGGCGTCCGCCTGCAGATGGAGGAGATCTACCGCTCAAGCGGCTGCGCGATGGACCCGGGGCTGCGCGCCGCCCTCGCCCGCGCGGTCGCCGCGCGCGGCCATCCGGTGCGCGAGCTCTTCTCCGGCGCCGGCCACGACGCGCTGTCGCTACGGCATCTCGGCCCCGTCGGCATGCTGTTCGTGCGCTGCAAGGACGGCATCAGCCACAACCCGGCGGAGGAGGCGGCCCCCGCCGACATCGTGACCGCCGGCGAGGTGCTGGTCAGCTTCCTCGCTGATTTCGCGCCGCCGACAACAGCGTGACGGTGCTCGCCACCGGCCGCGGCTCGGCGTCGTAGGCGAGCATCGAAGCCGGCTCGACCCTCTTCAGCCGCAGCCGGCGGCACACGTCCGCCGCGTCGGCGGAGTTCACCACGGCCTCGACCGCGGCGTAGATGGCGTGGCGGTCGTGGTCGTCGCGGGCGGCCGAGCAGACGAACGGCGGGGCGAGGCCCCGATCGGTCTCGGCCAACACCCTGAGGCCGCGCGCCACCGCCGGCAGGTGCTCGCGCACGAGCTGCCAGGAGACGCAGTCGAGCACGGCGTAGTCGGCCGCGCCCGAGCGCACGAGGCTCAAGCTCTCCACCGATCCACCGCTGATGACCACCCGCCCGAAGAACGCCGCCGGGTCGGCCACGCCCTGCACCCAGGCCTTGAAGAGGCGCCACGAGCCCAGATGGTCGAGGCCCTCGACGGCGGCGGTGCGCTCGGCGAGCCCGGTCCAGGCCTGGATGTCGTCGCCGTCGCGCACGACCACGACCGCGCGGTACCAGGTGCCCTCGCAGCGCTCGCAGTCGTAGTGCGGGGCGGCGATCGCGACCAGGGTCGTCGGGAAGACCTGGGCGAAGCGATAGGCGTCGAGCTGACCCAAGACGATCGCCGGATGGGTCCACAACCGACGCTCGTCGATCGGGCGGGTCAGCTTGGCGGGTGTCTCGGTGACGCCGCGTTCGGCGAGCGCGTGGCGGACGAGCTGCCAAAAGGCGTCCTGCGCCGGGCGTAAAAACGGCAGATCGAACGCGGAGAGCGCGGCGACGGCGTGCATATAGACGCTCAGAGCTCCGGCAGAAGACGACGCAGGATGCGGGCCGACGTCGCCGCGACCTCGTCGACGAAGCTCGCGAAGTCGAAGCGGGACGTCGCGCCGGCGAGGTCGCTCAAGGCACGGATGTCGAGCCAGTCGATGCCGAAGGCCGCCGCCACCTGGCCGAGGGCGCCGCCCTCCATCTCCGCGGCCTGGGCCCGATAGCGCTCGTAGAGGCGGACACGGGTGGCCTCGCAGTGGATGTACTGATCGCCGCTGACGACGGTGCCGAAGGTGACGACGGGCGGCCGGCCCGGTCCGCCGGCCTCGCGGCTCAACGGCGCCAGCTCGATGCCGGCGAGCGCCGCCTTGGCCTTGGCGACCAGCGCGGCGGAGGCGTGCCAGCCGAAGGCGTCGGTCGGGTTGAAGAAGGGGACGTGGCCGGCCTGGTAGGGCTTGAGCTCGCCGTCGTCGATGACGCCGGCGTCGTGCTGGTGGGTCTCGATGCCGACGACGACGTCGCCGATGGCGAGGCTCGGGTCGAGCCCGCCGGCGACGCCCGAGAACAGGACGATCTCGGCGCCGTAGCGCTCCGCCAGCACGGTCGTCACCATGGCGGTGTTCACCTTGCCGATGCCGGCCTGGACCAGCACGACGTCGTGGGCGTCGAGCCGCCCACGAACGAAGTCCAGGCCGGCGACCCGCTCGGTGTGGACCCCGTGCATGGCCTCGTACAGGTGGCGCCATTCCGGCGGGATGGCGCAGAGCAAAGCGATCGACATGGCGCACGGTCCCGTGCCAACACGACCAACATCCGGGCCGAGGGCTCTCGACGTCTGGATACCGTGAGGCAGCCGCGGGGGAACCGCAACCTTGGAACCGCAGCCTGTCCAGCTCGACCGCCTGCGTCTGGAGGTCCCCGACCTCGATGCCGCCGACGCGGCGGTGGAGCGTTTGGGTTTCGCAACCGTGCCGCTGGACGCGTCGGCGTGGCGCGGGGTCGCCTTTCCCTTCGAGCACCTGGAGCTCGAGGCGGCGGCGGCGCCGGGCCTGGCCGCCATCGGGCTCGCCGGCGACGCCGAGCGCAGCGCCGCCAACGACGCCGCCCCGGCGACCCGCGAGGTGGTCGGCGCGGGGCGGCTCGCCTTCGCCGAGGAAGCGCTGGACGCGGCCGGTCTGCCGCTGGTCCGCTCGCGCACGCTGACCCCCGAAACCCTGCGTCCGCCCGCGGCATTGCGTCACCCCAACGGCGCCCTCGGCCTTCTCGGCGCCACCTGCGTCGTCGCCGCGCCCGAGCAGGTCGCCCGCGCGCTCGCGGCGGTGGCGGGCGAGGCCGCGGTCACCCGCACCGACGCCATCTTCGCGCTCAGGTTCGCGCGCACGACGCTGCTCGTGGCCTCGGCGCGCGACGCCGAACTCCTGCACCCCGATCTCACCTGCACGCTGGACGATCCGGTCGCGGCGCCGCGTCTCGTCGCGGTCGCGATCGAGGTCGGCGACACCGCGCGCACCGCCGAGGCGTTGGCGGCCCGCGGTCAGCCCGTGCAGCGGCGGCCGGACGGCTCGCTCGGCGCCGCCGCGCCGGCGCTGGGCCTGGCCTTCGAGTTCCGGCGCCGGCCATGAGGCTCGAGCCCGCGCCGCGCACCGGCCCCGCCACGCCCCGGCCCGGCGAGGCCGTCGAGGTGGCGCCCGGCATCCTCTGGCTGCGCTTTCCGCTCCCCTTCGCGCTCGATCACGTCAACCTGTTCGCCCTCGCCGACGGCGCCGGCTGGACCGTCGTCGACACCGGCTTCGGCGACGCCACCTCGAAGGCCGTCTGGCGGGAGCTCTTGGACGGTCCGCTGCGCGCGCGACCGATCCGCCGCCTCGTCGTCACCCACTTCCACCCCGACCATGTGGGCCTCGCCGGGTGGCTGCAGGCGCGCACCGGCGCCGAGCTCCTCATGCCCGAGACCGAATGGCTGGTGGCGCGCTATCTCGTCGCCGAGGACCCGAACGCCGCCCTCGCCACCGCGATGGCGTTCTACCGCGCCGCCGGCGTGGAGGCGGGCACGCTCGCGGCGTTGGAAGCCGACGGCCACGTCTATCCCCGTCGGATTACCCCGCCGCCCGCCACCTTCACCCCACTGGTGGCGGGGGCGGCGCTGGACATCGGCGGGCGCCGCTTCGCGGTCCTCTCGGGCGAGGGGCACAGCCCGGCGCAGGCCTGTCTCTGGTGCGCCGAGGCGGGGATCTTGTTGGCGGCCGACCAGATCCTGCCGCGGATCTCGCCCAACGTGCCGGTCTGGCCGCAGGCCCCCACCGCCGACCCCTTGGCGCGCTTCACCTCGAGCCTCGAACGGCTGAAGGCGCTGCCGGCCGCGACCCGCGTGCTGCCGGCGCACGACTGGCCCTTCGAGGACCTGCACGGCCGCATCGACACGCTGCTCGCCTTCCACGACGCGCGGCTGGAGGCGACCCTCGCCGCGGTCGGTGCCGGGGCCACCGCCTTCGAGGTCATGGGCGCGCTGTTCCCGCGCGTCGACGACGTCCACCAGCTCCGCTTCGCCCTCGGCGAGACGCTCGCCCACCTCAACCGGCTGGTCGCCGCCGAGCGGTTGGCGTGCGCGCCGGCGGACGGCGTCTGGCGCTTCACCCTCGCCGGTTGACCGCCGCGCCCGGCGGGCGCAGCCTGAGCGCATGAGTGAGACCTCGACCCCGCCCGAGCGTGACGCCGACCCCGCGGCGACGGAGACCCCCGCGGCGACGGCGCGGCGCCTCCTCGTGAGCGTGCCGATGGGGTCGCTCGCCACCCTCGCCGCCCAAGCCGACAACCGGCCCTACGCCTCGCTCGTCGCCTGCGCGGTCGGGCACGACGGCACGCCCGTGCTCCTGCTCTCCGAGCTCGCCGACCACACCCGCAACCTGCGCGCCGATCCGCGCGCCTCGCTCCTGTTGGACGGCACCGCCGGGCTCGCCAACCGCCTCGCCGGCGAGCGGGTGACGCTGCTGGGACGGCTCGCCCCGGTCGCGGACCCGGTGCTGCGGCGGCGCTTTCTCGCCCGCCACCCCGGTGCCGCCCGCTACGAGGGCTTCGCCGACTTCGCCTATTGGGCGATGACCGTCGAGCGGGCGCATCTCGTCGGCGGCTTCGCCAACGCCCATTGGCTCGCGGCCGACGACGTGCTGCCGCCCCTGCCCGCGGGCTACGCCCTCGCCGAGGCGGAGGCCTCCATCCTCGAGCACATGAACGCCGAGCACCGCGACGCCATCGACGTCTACGCCAACCACCTCGCCGGCCGCGGCGGTCAGGGCTGGCGCCTGACCGGAATCGACCGCTTCGGCATCGATCTGCGCCGCGCCGGCGAGACCGCGCGGGTGGGCTTCGCGGCACCGGTCGACGACGCCGCCGCCGCGAAGGAGGCGCTGATCGAGCTGGTCACCCGCGCCCGCGCCGTCGCCGCCGCGCCGCGCGAGTAGGCCGCGGTGCTGTCACCGCGCGTCGCGGGCGAGCCGCGCGTCGCCCCGCCGCCGCTGGTCCTGGCCCTCGGCGGACAGCGCTCGGGCAAGAGCGCCTGGGCCGAGGCCCGGATCGCCGCC
The DNA here is from genome assembly GCA_046541805.1 of Alphaproteobacteria bacterium. Lineage (GTDB taxonomy): Bacteria > Pseudomonadota > Alphaproteobacteria > Geminicoccales > Geminicoccaceae > JAAAPF01. Next base: position 7,581 of record JBKHCM010000079.1, on the reverse strand, counting down.
ACCGGCCTCGCGCCGGTCTACGTCGCCACCGCCGAGGCCTGGGACGAGGAGATGCGCACGCGCATCGCCCAGCATCGCGCCCGCCGCGGCGACGCCTGGACATTGATCGAAGCCCCGTTGGAGCTGGCCCGGGCGGTCGGTGACACGAGCGCGCCCGACCGTGCCGTCCTGGTCGACTGCCTGACGCTCTGGCTCACCAACCTGATGGTCGCCGAGCGCGACCTCGCCCATGCCGGCCGTGAGCTGGAGGCCGCGCTCGCCGCCCGGCGGGGGCCGGTCGTGCTGGTGAGCAACGAGGTGGGCGCCGGCGTCGTGCCGACGAACGCGATGGCGCGGCGCTTCGTCGACGCGGCCGGCCGGCTGCATCAGCAACTGGCGGCGGGGGCGACGGAGGTCGTTCTTGTTACCGCCGGCCTCGTTCAAACATTGAAGGCGAGCCCCGGCGACGGTTGACCGGGATCAAGGCTGCGTCTTTTCCCCGCTGGCAAGGGATAAGGCCACCCGCGCGAAGGAAGGAGGGGGCATGGCCACGGCCCAAGCGTTGGCGCTTCGTTACGGCGATCAGAAGGTTCCGCGCTACACCAGCTATCCGACCGCACCCCATTTCCACGCCCTGAGCGCGCCCACCTACCGCAACTGGCTGGCGGCGCTGCCGCGTGACACCCGGCTCTCGCTCTACGCCCACGTCCCCTTTTGCCGCGAGCTGTGCTGGTATTGCGGCTGCGCCACCACGGTCACCCAGAACCAAAAGCGCCTCGACGCCTATGTCGATCTCCTCTTGACCGAGATCGGCCTCGTCACCGCGGCGATGACGACGCGGCCGGACGTGGTGCACCTGCACTTCGGCGGCGGCACGCCGTCGGCGATCGGGGTCGCCGGGCTCGAACGGGTGCTGGACGCGATCCACCGCGAGTTCCCCTTCGCGCGCGACGCCGAGCTGGCCCTCGAGCTCGACCCGCGCACCTGCGACGACGCCTTGATCCGCGGCCTCGCCGCCATGGGCTTCACCCGCGCCAGCCTCGGCGTGCAGTCGCTCGACGACCACGTCCAGCGGGCGGTCAACCGCATCCAGCCCTTCGACGTCACCAAGGCCACCGCCGACGGCCTGCGCGCCGCCGGCATCCACGGCCTCAACCTCGATCTCATCTACGGCCTGCCCTATCAGACCGAGGCGAACTGCCGGACCGACGCGGAGAAGGTGCTCGAGCTGCGCCCGGACCGCCTCTCGGTCTTCGGCTACGCCCACGTCCCGCAGATGCGCAAGCACCAGCAGCTCCTGCCCGAGGACGCGCTGCCCGACGGCACCGCGCGCGCCGCGCAGTTCGAGGCCATGCGCGCGGCGCTCGAAGACGCCGGCTACGTCCGCATCGGGCTCGACCACTTCGCCCATCCCGACGACGCCATGGCCGCGGCCGCCGCCGCCGGCACCCTGCACCGCAACTTCCAGGGCTACACCGTCGACCCGGCGGACGCCCTGATCGGCCTCGGCACCACCGCCATCGGCTCGCTGCCCCAGGGCTACGCCCAAAACCACCACCATCTGGGCGACTACCGGAAGGCCGTGCAGGCGGGCGAGCTGCCGATCGCCAAGGGCCGGCCGGTCACCGCCGAGGACCTCGCCCGGCGGCTGGTCATCGAGCGGCTGATGTGCGGCGGGCGGGCCGATCTCGACGAGATCGCGCGCACGAGCGGCGTCGCGCGCCGCGATCTCGAGCCCAACCGCGACCGCATGGCCCCCCTGGTCGAGGACGGCATCGTCGAGACCGACGGCGTCCGCTTCCAGGTGCCCGAGAGCCACTGGTCGCTGTTGCGCCTCGCGGCCGCCGCCTTCGACACCTATCTCGACGCCGGCGCCGATCGTCACAGCCGCGCGGTGTGACGGCACCGCGAGCGCGCGCCGCGCCGCAGCTCGCGCGGACCGATCCGGGTGGGCACCGCTTCCACCGGCGCTCGGGCGTCCCTTCGGCCTGCATGTGGCCGATGTCGCCGGCCGTGCGGGCCCGTGCTGAGGGCGCGCGGCCGCGGCCACTTGCGATGACGCCGCCGCCGGCGCATTCCCCGAAGCCCGATCCGATCACCAAGGGCGGAGGCGTCGTTTGCATCTGTTGAACGCGCAGGCGGTCGAGGCGGACGCGGGTGAGCCGGTCGATCTGGGCCAGACGCCGGGCGACATCGTCTTTCTCTCCACCGCCGAGACCGAGCTCGCGGTGATGGCCCGGGCGCACCGCGCGCTCGGCGACGGTGCGCCGAGCCTGCGCCTCGCCAACCTCCTGAAGCTGCAGCACCCCTATTCGGTCGACCTCTACGTCGACGCCGTCATCGCCCGCGCCCGCGTCGTCGTCGTGCGGCTCCTGGGCGGGCGGGCCTATTGGGCCTACGGCGTCGAGCGGCTCGCCGCGACGGCGCGCGCCCGCGGCATTCCGCTCGCCATCCTCCCCGGCGACGACCGCGCCGACCCCGATCTCGGCGACTGGTCGACCGCGCCCGCCGACATGCAGCGCCGGCTCTGGCTCTGGTGCGTCCACGGCGGCGAGGCGAATGCGCGCCACCTCCTCGCCTATCTCGCCGAGACGCTGGACCGCCCGGTCGCCCCCTGGCGCGAGCCCGAGCCGCTGCCGGCGGCGGGCCTGCACCGTGACACCACCACCGACGCCGGCCCCAACGCCGCCCTCGTCTTCTATCGCGCCCTGGTCCAGGCCGGGAACCTGGAGCCCGTGGACGCGCTCGCCGATGCGCTGGAGGCGGAAGGCCTGGGCGTGCGCGCCCTCTTCGTCACCAGCCTCAAGGACGCCCAGGCCGCGGCCGTCAGCGAGGCGCTCCTGGCCGAGCGGCCGATCGCCGTCGTCGTCAACCTCACCGGCTTCGCCCTCGGCGGCGGCCGCACGCTCCTCGACGACGGCACCCGCCCGGTCCTGCAGGCGACGCTCGCGAGCGCGCCGCGGGCGAGCTGGGCGGCGACCACCCGCGGCTTGGCGCCGCGCGATCTGGCCATGCAGGTGGTGCTGCCGGAGGTGGACGGCCGCATCTTCACCCGCGCCGTCGCCTTTCGTGAGCGCGGCGAGGTCGATCCGCGGGTCGAGGCCCCGCTGGCGCGTCAGCTGCCGGTGCCCGACCGGGTCGCGTGGGTCGCCGCCCTCGCCGCCGCCTGGACGCGGCTCGAACGCACGCCGCGCGAGGCGCGCCGGATCGCCCTGATCCTACCGAACTACCCCAACAAAGACGGCCGGCTCGCCAACGGGGTGGGCCTCGACACGCCCGAGAGCGCTGCCCGCGTGCTCGCCTGGCTGGCCGAGGCCGGCTACGCCGTCGCCGGCGCGCCGGCGGACGGTGCCGGGCTCATCGCCGCGCTCAAGGCCGGGCCGACCAACCGGCTGGAGGATCGGGCCGCGCGGCGGGTGACGGTGCGGTTGCCGCTCGCCGACTACGCCCGGGCGTTCGCGGCCCTGCCGGCGCGCGCGCGCGCGGCCGTCACCGCCCGCTGGGGCGAGCCGGCTGACGACCCCCACGTCAAGGACGGCGCCTTCGCGCTCTCGCTCGTCCTCTTCGGCCACGTCGCCTGCGGCATCCAGCCCGCACGCGGCTACCACGTCGATCCCGAGGCGACCTACCACGCCCCGGACCTGGTCCCGCCGCACGGCTATCTGGCGTTTTACGTCTGGTTGCGGCAGGTTTTCGGCGTGCACGCGTTGGTGCATATGGGCAAGCACGGCAATCTCGAATGGCTCCCGGGCAAGGCTCTGGCGCTCGGACCGGATTGCTGGCCCGAAGCGGTGATGGGGCCGCTGCCGCACCTTTACCCCTTCATCGTCAACGACCCCGGCGAAGGCAGCCAAGCCAAGCGACGGAACGCGGCCGTGATCATCGACCATCTGACCCCGCCGCTCGCCCGCGCCGAGAGCTGGGGCGCCTATGCGGAGCTGGAACAGCTCGTCGACGAGTTCTTCGAGGCGAGCGGGCTCGACGGCCGCCGTGCCGAGCACCTGAAGGCCGAGATCGTGCGCACCAGCGAGCGGCTCGGCCTCGCCGACGATCTGGGCTTCGCCGCCGCCGGCGACGACGACGCCAAGCTCGAGGCGCTCGACAACCACTTGTGCGAGCTCAAGGAGCTGCAGATCCGCGACGGCCTGCACGTGCTGGGCGCGAGCCCCGAGCGCGACGCCCGCCGCTCGCTGCTGTTGGCGCTGGTGCGCACCGACCGCGGCGAGGGCCCGGCTTTGCGCTCGCTGTTGCGCGCGCTCGCCGACGATCTCGGCCTCGACGGCTTCGATCCCCTCGCCCGCGATCTGGCCGAGCCCTACACCGGGCCCAAGCCCGACGAGCTCGTCCGCCTCGCGGATGCGCCTTGGCGCACCGCCGGCGACACGGTCGAGCGTCTCGAGCGGTTGGGCGAAGCGCTGATGAGCGGTGCGCCCTGCCCGCGCGCATGGCGCGCCACCCGCGCCGTCCTCGACGCCGTCGCCGACGATCTGGCCCCGCGGCTGGACGCCTCGGGCGACGCCGAGCGCGCGGCGCTGCTCCGCGGGCTCGACGGCCGCTTCGTGCCACCGGGCCCGAGCGGCGCGCCGACGCGCGGCCGCCCCGACGTCCTGCCGACGGGCCGCAACTTCTACGCCGTCGACAGCCGGGCGGTGCCGACACCGGCGGCCTGGCGGCTCGGCTGGCGCTCGGCGCAACAGATCGTCGAGCGCTACGCCCAGGAGGAGGGCGAGTGGCCCAAGCAGGTGGCGCTCTCGGCCTGGGGCACCGCCAACATGCGCACCGGCGGCGACGACCTCGCCCAGGCGTTGGCCCTCATGGGCGTGCGCCCGCGCTGGGACGCGAGCTCGCACCGCGTCGTCGGCACCGAGATCCTGCCGCTCGACCAGCTCGGCCGGCCGCGGGTGGACGTCACGCTGCGCGTGTCGGGCTTCTTCCGCGACGCCTTTCCGGCGCAGATGGCGCTCGTCGACGCGGCGGTGCAGGCGGTGGCGCGGCTCGACGAGGACGCGACGTGGAACCCGATCGCCGCGCGGGTGCGGTCCGAGAGTGCGGAGCTCGAGCGCGCCGGCGTGGCGGCGGAGCAGGCCTTTCGCCGCGCCTCCTACCGCGTCTTCGGCGCCAAGCCCGGGGCCTACGGCGCCGGGTTGCAGGCGCTGATCGACGAAGGCGGCTGGGCGGACGAGGGCGATCTGGCCAAGGCCTTCATGGCCTGGGGCGGCTGGGCCTACGGGGCCGTGCCCGGCGCCGACGCCGAGGTCGATCCGGTCGCCGCGGCGCCCGAGGCGCTGGAGGCCCGGCTCGGCGGCGTCGACCTGGTCCTGCACAACCAGGACAACCGCGAGCACGACATCCTCGACAGCGACGACTACTACCAGTTCGAGGGCGGGCTGACGGCGACGGTGCGCCACCTCTCCGGCCGCCAGCCCACCGTCTACCACAACGACCACAGCCGCCCGGAGCATCTGCGCGTGCGCCGGCTCGAGGAGGAGCTGAGCCTGATCGTCCGCGGCCGCGCCACCAATCCGAAGTGGCTTCAAGGCGTGATGCGCCACGGCTACAAGGGTGCGTTCGAGATCGCGGCGACGGTCGACTACCTCTTCGCCTTCGCGGCCACCACCGGCCTCGTCGGCGATCACCATTTCGACGCGCTCTGGGACGCCTATCTCGAGGACGCCGAGGTCAAGGGCTTCATCGAAGAGGTGAACCCGGACGCGCTGCGCGAGATCGAAGAGCGCTTCGCCGAGGCCATCCGCCGTGGGCTCTGGCACCCGCGGCGCAATCTGGGCGAGCTCGCGCGGTGAAGACGGCGGGACGCCGGGCGGAGGACCGCGTCGAGCGCTGGCTGCGCGCGCGCGATCTCCGCCCCGAGCGCTTCCCGCCCCGCCGCCGCCGGCTCTCCAAGACGCCCGACTTCCGCGTCGCCACCGCCGGCGGCGCGGTCTTCTTCCTCGAGGTCAAGACCCTCACCCGCGAGCAGCCCAGCTACGGTGCCGTCATCCTCAAGCTCCTGCGCGCCCGCGCCCAGTTCGAGGCGGTGAACCAGGGCGGCCATGTCGCCAACGTCCTGGCGCTGGTGGCGACCGCGCCCGCGCGCCTCGCCGCGATCATCGCCGACGTGGCACCGCTGCCGGCGCGCCCGCTCAGGGGCGTCGACCTCGTGCTCGGCTTCGAAGCTGGGGGCGACGGCGTTTGCGTCTTGCACGACGCCGCGTCTTCGCGCCACGCTCCGCTGCTCGCCCGCGTCATGCCGACGGCGCGGACGCTTTTGGGAGAAGAGCCGTGTTCACCACCGACGCCGATCGCGAGCACGCCCTGAAGAAGCGGCGCATCAAGGCCGCCAAGGACAAGCTCTACGCCTCGAAGACGGTCGAAAAGGGCCTTCTCATGGTCCACACCGGCCCAGGCAAGGGCAAGAGCACGGCCGCCTGGGGCCTGGTGATGCGCACCCTCGGCCACGGGCTCAAGGTCGGCGTGGTCCAGTTCGTGAAGGGAAGGCGCGAGACCGGCGAGCGCCAGCTCTTGGCGCGCTTTGCCGACCTCGTCACCGTCAAGGTCATGGGCGAGGGCTTCACCTGGGAGACCCAGGACAAGGCCCGCGACGTCGCCGCCGCGAAGGCCGCGTGGGAAGAGGCCAAGGCGATGTTCGCCGAGCCCGCCTACCACCTCGTCGTCCTCGACGAGCTCAACATCGTGCTGCGCTACGACTACCTCGACGTCGCCGAGGTCCTCGCCGACCTCGCCCAGCGCCCGCCCATGCAACACGTCGTCGCCACCGGCCGCAACGCCAAGCCGGAGCTCATCGACGCCGCCGACCTCGTCACCGAGATGACGCTGGTCAAGCACCCGTTTCGCGAGGGCGTGCGCGGGCAGCTGGGGGTGGAGTTTTGAAGCGTGGCCCGCGGACTCCTCTTCACGCCCCGCAATGAAGCGGCGTGATCTCATCAAGGCGCTGGAGGCCGCCGGCCTGGAGCTTCGCGAAGGCGGGAACCACACCAAGGTCTACCGCGACGGCGCGTTCATTTCCGCGGTGCCTCGCCACACCGAGATACCGCCGGCGACGGTCCGCGCGATCGAACGCCAGACCGGTGTCCGGCTGCGATACGAGGTCGCCATGGCCACGTTCTTTCCCGCGGTCGTCGAAGGCTCGAACGCCGACGGCTACGGCGCCGAAGTCCTGGGCACCGGCGTCAACGGCTCGGGCGCGACGGTCCACGACGCGCTCGTGAACGCGGCGGAGGTACTGCAGGAGGTCATCGACGACCTGGCGGCGACCGGCGAGCCGATCCCCTCACCTGGCCGCGTGACGGACCAGGACGCGGCGCGGGGCACCGTCGCCCTCATCCAGGCGCGCGTGCCCGCCGAGGTGGCGTAACGTTCGCCGCCACCCCGTCGCCCCGATGACGCTGGTCGCGTACCCTTGGGTCCAGGGCGTGCGGGGTGAACGCGCGGCTGCGCCGGATCGCCCCGACGGCGTGCCCGCGGCGCCGATCGCGGCGTGCTCGCCAGCGCCGCACGCAGCAGCTCGCCGGACGCGCGCGGGCAGCGTGAGCGAGCGCGTCCTCGCCCGCGGCGAACGCGAGCGCGGCCAGGCCGGTCACCTGC
>JBKHCM010000078.1:0-15396 GCA_046541805.1 Alphaproteobacteria bacterium | reverse complement strand
ATCGGACGATCGGTTTTCCAGCGGCTCGGCATACAAGAACATTACGCGAACATCGTCGGCCGGTCAAGCCGGAACACCACATCTGGTGCCAGCTGACTCAAGGGGATAAGCCTCTACGTGTGTTATCCTAGCAATCCTCGGCGGGAAGGATCGGGCGCGCGGGCGGGCGGGAAGGCCGTGGTCTCGCGGCTTTGGTGGAACGACGCCTGATCGATGGAGTTTCCATCGGCGACAAGGGGTTACGGTGGCATCGGGGCGAGCGCCCGCCCGGGCGCGTCAGTGCTCCTCGAGGAAGCGCGCCATGGCGGCGAGGGTGGCGTCGCTGACGTGGTGCTCGATGCCTTCAGCGTCCTGCTGTGCGGTGGCCTCGTCGACGCCGATGGCGAGGAGGAAGTCGACCACGGTGCGGTGGCGCGCCTTGGCGAAATCGGCGAGATCGCGGCCGGCGTCGGTGAGGAAGATGGCGCGGTAGGGTGCGGTCTCGACCAGGCCGGCGCGGGCGAGCTTGGCGATCTGGGCGTTGACGGTGGCGGGGGCGACGCCGAGCCGGTCGGCGAGGTCGACCGCGCGCGCCTCGCCCTTGGCGGCGATCAGGTCGGCGATGAGCTCGACATAGTCCTCGGCCACCTCGGTGCGGTGGTCGGTGCGCATCCGGTCGAAGGAGGCGGCCTGTAGCTCCGCCGCCGGCAGGCGCGCGCGCCGGCTCATCGCGCCGCTCTCGGGTGCTGTGGGCGCGCGGGCGCGCCGGTGAGGTGAGTGACGCAGATCATGGCGTTGGGCGCCGCCACCATCGATAGTCCCGCGACATCCTCATAAAACCGGAGCACCGCAGGTGCCAGCGAACCGGGCAAGACAGGGGGGACATATGATCACCACCATTCGACATCGGCGACGCGGCGAGCTGACGGCGTCGGTGATGACCACCGCGGTCGTGCTGGCCCTGGTGGCGGTGACGCTGCTCGCCTGAGCGGGCCGCACACCACCGCCGCCGCGCCCGCTCAGAACGGGATGTCGTCGTCGAAGGCGCCACCGCCGCCGGGACGGCCGCCACCCCCACCGTCGTCGTCGCCGCCCGGACCGCCCAGACGGCCGCCACCGCCGCCGCTCAGGTTGCCGCCGCCGTCGCGCGGGCCGATCATCTGCAGATCGCCCTTGAAGCGGCCGATCACGACCTCGGTGGTGTAGCGGTCCTGGCCCGACTGGTCCTGCCATTTGCGGGTCTGCAGCTGGCCCTCGAGATAGACCGTGCTGCCCTTCTTCAAATAGCGCTCGGCGACGTCGCCCAGCATGTCGTTGAAGATGACGACGCGGTGCCACTCGGTGCGCTCCTGGGTCTCACCGCTGTTGCGGTCGCGCCAGCGCTCGCTGGTGGCGACGCTGAGGTTCACCACCTTCATGTTGCTCTGGGTCATGCGGACTTCGGGGTCGCGGCCCAGATTGCCGACGAGAATCACCTTGTTGACCGAACCTGCCATGGTCGTCCTTCCGCGCTGATCGAACGCCATCTTGCCCGCCGCGGCGGGCGCTCGTCTACGCCGCGGCGCGAGGTTGCCGGCGCCGGCATAGAAGGTGGTCGCGACCACGGGCAAGCCCGGCGAGGCGCGCCGGCGCCGAACCGCGGCCGCTGCGGCCGCGGCGGATGGCGACCTTTCGGCGGTGCTCGGTTTTCGGCGCGGGCCGGGGGCGGCGCGCCCTGACCGGCGAGCTCGCCGGGTGGAGCCGAGGCTTGGAGGGGCGGGCCGCGGCTGCTAAGCCCCGCCGCGTCCCCTCTGCCAGCGACGAGACCGCGCCCGTTGACCCGCCGCGCCGGCGACCTTTTCGACCCTTTAACCGCGCTCGCGCTGTTGGCGGCGCTCACCGCCGCGCGCCTCGCCGTCAACGCCGGGCTGGACCCGCTGCCGCTCTCCGGCGACGAGGCGCAGTACTGGCTCTACGGCGAGCACCTCGCCGGCGGCTACTACTCCAAGCCGCCGCTGCTGCCCTGGCTGATGCGGCTCACGACCGACGTCTTCGGCGACGCCCACTGGGCGATGCGCCTGCCCTCGGTCGTCCTCCACGTCGCCATCGCCGCTGCGCTCTTCGCCCTCGCCCGCGCGCTCTTCGACGGCACCACGGGCACCGTCGCGGCCGTGCTCTACCTCACCCTGCCGGCGGTCAGCGTCTCGGCGCTGCTGGCCTCGACCGATCCGCCGATGATGCTGGGTTGGGCGCTCGCCAGCGTGGCGCTGGTCCGGGCGCTGCGCACCGGCGCGCTCGGGTGGTGGGCGCTGGCGGGGGCGGCGCTCGGCTACGGCCTGTTGGGCAAGTACACCGCGATCGCCTGGCTCGCCGGCGCGGCGTGCCTGCTCCTCGTCGACCCCTACTGGCGCCGCGGCGCGAGCGGGCAGGGCGTGGCCCTGGCGCTCGCCGCGGCGCTCGTCGTGCTCGCCCCCAATCTCGCCTGGAACGCGGCCAACGGCTTTCCCACCGTGACCCATGTCGGCGAGAACGCCGCCCTCGGTGCGCCGGCGCCCCCGCTCGCCGAGCGCCTGGCGGAGCTCGGCGAGTTCCTCGCGAGCCAAGTGGGCGTCTTCGGCCCGATCCCCTTCGCGATCCTCCTCTGGCTCGTGGTCCGCCCGGCCACCTGGCGCGAGCCGGCGCTGCGCTTCGTCCTCGTCATCGGCCTGCCGCTCCTCATAGCGATCGCGGCGCAGGCCTATCGCAGCGGCGCCAACGCCAACTGGGCGGCGCCGGTCTATCTGGGCTTCACGGTCGCGGTCGCCGCCTGGCTGGTCGCGGGCGCGCGGCGCCGGCTCGCCCTGGCCACGGTCGGCCTCCACCTCCTCGTCTTCGTCCTCGTCGTCGCCGCGGCGACGCTCCACCGCACGCCCTCACCCCACGCGGCCGCGCTCGACCCGTTCCGCAAGATGCGCGGCGTCGACCGCGTCGCCGCCGCCGCGGCCCCGGTCCTGCAGGCGCATCCCGACGCGCGCTTGGTCATGACCGACCGCATGCTGATGGCGAACGTGCTCGAGGCCACCGGCTGGCCGCTGGCGCGCGCCATCATGTGGAACCCCGATGGCGCCGTCGACAACCATTGGGAACTGGTGACCGGCTTTCCGCCCGACGGGCGCGGTCGCTACGTGGTCGTCACCCGCGGCGAGACGCCGACGGCGCTGCTCGCGCGGTTCGCGGACCACGAGCCGCTGGCGGCCGAGCGCGTCACCACCCACGCCGACCGCGGCTTCACGCTGCAACTCCACCTCGCGGAAGATTTTCGCGGCTACGCCGAGTGAGCGGTGCGGCCGCGGCAGCGTCGCCGCGGTTGTGGCGTTGAAGAGGCGTCGGACCTGCGAGGGGGAGCGGGGCATGAAGATCGGGATCGTCGGTGCGGGCGCGGTCGGCAGCGCCGTCGCCAACGCCGCCATGCTGACGGGCGTGGCGCACGACGTCGTGCGGCTCGACCGCGACGCGGCGCGCGCCCAAGCGGAGGCGCAGGACATCCAGCACGCCGCCGCCTTCGGCCACGCCTGCACCGTGCGAGCGGGCGACTATTCGGCGCTCGGCGGCGCGCGCGCCGTCGTCGTGGCCGCCGGCGTCGGCCAACGCCCGGGCGAGACGCGGCTCGAACTGCTCGACCGCAACCGTCAGGTGTTCGCCGGCATCGTGCCGGCGGTGCTCGAAGCGGCGCCGGACGCGCTCCTCCTGATCGCCACCAACCCCGTCGACGTCATGACCGAGGTGGCGACCGAGATCGCGCGCCTGCCCGAGGGCCGCGTCTTCGGGACCGGCACGATCCTCGACAGCGGACGGTTTCGGGCACTCCTCGCCCACCATCTCGGCGTCTCGGCGCGCTCGGTGCACGCCTTCGTGCTCGGCGAGCACGGCGACAGCGAGGTCCTGGCCTGGCAGAGCGCGACGGTGGGGGCGCTGCCGCTGTTCGACTTCGCCGAGCAGGTGGGCCGCCCCCTCGACCGCGAAGTCCAGGCCGACATCGACGCCGGCGTGCGCCATGCGGCCTATCGGATCATCGCGGGCAAGGGCTACACCAACTACGGCATCGCCAGCGGCGTCGCCCGGATCCTGCGCGCCGTCGCCGGCGACGAGCACGCGCTGCTCTCGGTCTCGATGGAGACCGCCGACATCCGGGGCCGGGGGCCGGTGGCGCTGTCGCTGCCGCGGATCGTCGCCGCCAAGGGCGTCGTCACCACGGTGATGCCCACCCTCTCCGCCGACGAGGCCGCGGCGCTCACCAGGAGTGCGGAGACGCTGATCCGCGCTGCCGGCCGCGAGCCCTGAGCCGGCGGCGGTCGCCGTCTTTTCCTCACCCGGCGCGAGCGCCTAAACTCGAGGCCCAAGTCGACGAGGCGCACGCCCGGTGCATTCCCCGCCGTTTCTCACCGATCTGCTGGTCGTCCTGGCGGCGGCCGTGGTGGTCGTGCCGATCGTGCGCCGGCTGCGCTCGAGCCCCGTGCTCGGCTATCTCGCCGCCGGCATCCTCGTCGGCCCGCACGCCCTCGGCATGGTGGAGAACGAGCAGGCGCTGCACGCCGTCGGCGAGTTCGGCGTCGTCTTCATGCTGTTCATGATCGGGCTCGAGCTGTCGCTGCAGCGGCTGTGGGTGATGCGCCGCGTGGTCTTCGGCCTCGGCCTCGCCCAGGTGGCGGTCACCTCGGCGCTGATCGGCACGGCCGCCCTCGCCCTCGGCCAGCCGCCGGCGGCGGCGCTGGTGATCGGCGGCGCGCTTGCGCTGTCGTCGACCGCCTTCGTGCTGCAGCTGCTCGCCGAGCGCGGCGAGCAGATGACGCGCCACGGTCGCCACGCCTTCGCCATCCTGCTCTTTCAAGACCTCGCCGTCCTGCCGCTGCTGGTGGTGATCCCGCTGCTCGCGGGCGAGAGCAGCACGGTCTGGCGCGCCGTCGTCCACGTCGCGGTCGTCGCCACGCTCACCCTCGGCGGCATCATCCTCGCCGGACGCTTCCTGCTGCAGCCGGCCTTCCGGGTGGTGGCCGCCACCAACAGCAACGAGCTCTTCGCCATCGCCACGCTCACGCTCGTCCTCGGCACCGGCTGGGTGACGCAACAGGCCGGCATGTCGATGACGCTGGGCGCCTTCATCGCCGGCCTCCTGGTCGCCGAGACCGCCTATCGCCACCAGATCGAGGCGGACATCCGGCCGTTTCGCGGCATCCTGCTGGGGCTCTTCTTCATGAGCACCGGCAGCTCGATGGATCTGCCGTTGATCGCTGCCAACGGGGTCGAGCTGCTCGTCCTGTTGGCGGCGCTCTTGACCCTCAAGGCCGCGGTCATCCTCGCGCTCACCCGCGTCTTCCGCCTCGCCCCCGGCGACGGCGCGCAGGTGGCGCTCAGCCTCGCCCAGGGCGGCGAGTTCGCCTTCGTGGCGCTCACGCTCGCCAGCGGTCTCGGGGTCGTCGCCCCCGACACCAGCCAGACGCTGATGGCGACGGTGGCCTTGAGCCTGCTGGTGACGCCGGGGCTCGCGGCGCTCGGGCGGTTCGTCGCCAAGCGCCTCGACGCCGCCCCGGTCGACGACGGCGGAACGCTCGCCGAGGAGGGCGCGGGCTTCCACCACCATCTCGTCATCGCCGGCTACGGCCGGGTCGGGCGGACGGTGGCGCGGCTCGCCGCGCTCGAGCGCGTCCCCTGGCTCGCGCTCGACACCGACCACGCCCGGGTCTGCGACGCGCGCGCCTCGGGCCTGCCGGTCTTTTTCGGGGATACGACCCGCGCCGAGGTGCTCGACGCCGCCGGGCTCGGCCGGGCGCGGGCGCTGGTGGTGACGCTCAACAGCCCGATCGCCACCAGCCGGGCGCTGGCCGCGGTGCGCGCGCACTGGCGCCAGCTGCCGGTGGTGGCACGCGCCCACGACCACGCCCACGCCCAGCAGCTGCGCCATCTGGGGGCGACGGCGACGGTGGCGGAAGCGGCGGAGAGCAGCCTGCAGCTCGGCGGCCTGTCCCTCACCACCACCGGCAGCGATCCGCAGCGGGTGCAAGAGCACATCGCCGCGATGCGCACCGAGCTCGGGGCGATGCTCGGCATCGACGCGCCGGCACCGCCCAAACGCACCAAGGCCGCGCCGGCGGCGGCCCGATCCCGCGACAAGGAGACGGAGGCGCCGGCGCCGCCCACGTCGCAGGGCTGAGGTCCCGAAGGCGGGACCTCAGCTCAGCTGGCGGCGACGCTCAGGCGGCGACGCGAAAGGCCCAGTAGTGCGCGCCTTCCTCCTTGATGTAGGGGCCGTCGAGCACGCGGTCGACGAGCTCGGCCTCGCCGCGCGCCTGCACCCGCTCCACCGCGTCGACGAAGTCGGTGGCGTCGGCGTAGCTCCGGCGCGTCGTCACGATGGCGAGCCCGCCCGGCTTGGTCAGCCGGAACATCTCGGAGAGCTCCTGCGGCGGGACGTGGCCGAGGGTGAAGACGCCGCAGGCGAGCGTGACGTCCCACTTGCGGCCACCGACGCGCTCGAAGGCGCCCTCGAGCGGCTGATCGCCCCAGAGCTCGCGGTAGACGCCGAGCTCGCGGGCACGGTCGACCATCTCGGCGGAGAGATCGAAGCCGTCGATCGGCGCGATGCCGCGCTCCTTCAAGACGGTGCCGACGAGGCCGGTGCCGCAGCCGACGTCCATGACCTCGACGCCGGGGCGCTTGAGGTCGAGGCCGACGTTGTCGTTCTTCGCCACCTGATGCAGGCAGTCGACGAGGAAGTTCGGCGCGACGTAGCCCTCGTCCATGACGTCGGCGTCATAGGCGTCGGCCCAGTCGCGGTAGTACTGCGAGAGGTGGTCGAGATCACCGCTGAGGTCGTGGGCGCCCTTGATGCGCGCCAAGCTGGGATCGGTCACGGCTCACTGGCTCCTTTGCTGTCGTCGATTGGCTGTCATCAACGGTTTACGGAGCGGCCGGGGGCCGCACGGGCGGGCGCAACGGGGTCGCGCCCCCGGACGCTGCGAGCGGAACCGCCGAGCGGCCCGCGATGCGCCTCGATGAGGTGACGTGTTCGCGATATTACCGTCGCTTTGCGAAAAGTCAAAGGCCATGCCGCGCGCGCGAACGCGGCGGCGCACCTCGACAGCGCCAAGGCGACGGCCTATGCGATCGCGAGGTTTGCTCCAGCTCGAGTTCAGGCGTTGTCGACCGACCGTCCGTCCCCCGGCGGCCTCGTGGGCCTCCTCTCCCGCCGCTGGTGGCTGATCGTGCCCGTCCTGCTGCTCACGGGCCTCGTCGCGTGGCTGCCGGGCCTCGCGTCGATCCCACCCGTGGACCGCGACGAGCCGCGCTACACCCAGGCCTCCAAGCAGATGCTGGAGACCGGCGACTACGTCGACATCCGCCTGCAGGACGAGCCGCGCCACAAAAAGCCCGTCGGCATCCACTGGCTGCAGGTGGCGGCCGCCGCCACCGTCGGCGAGGGGGCGGCGAGCCCGATCTGGGTCTACCGCCTGCCGTCGCTCGCGGGCGCGCTCGCCGCCGTGCTGCTGACCGCGGCCCTCGGGGCGGCGATGCTCGACCGCGCGACCGGGCTCTTGGCCGGGCTCGCGATGGCCACCTCCTTGATCCTCTCGGTCGAGGCCCATCTCGCCAAGACCGACGCCGTGCTTTTGGCCTTCGTCGTGCTGGCGCAGTGGGCCTTCTGGCAGATCTGGTCACGCCGCGACGATCCCACCGGCAGCGGGCGCTGGTGGGCGGTCTTCTGGGTGGCGCAGGCCCTCGCCGTGCTCACGAAGATGCCGATCGCGCCGGCGGTGAGCCTGCTCACCGCGCTGATCCTGATCGCGTGGGAACGGCGCATCGACTGGCTTCGGCGGTTTCGCCCGCTCTACGGTCCGCTCCTCTTCCTCGTCATCGCGGCCCCCTGGTTCGTCGCCGTCGGCTTGGTGACCGACGGCGCCTTCTATCGGCACGCCTGGGGCGTCGATATCCTGGGCAAGATCGGCGCGGGCCAGGAAGGTCACGGCGCGCCGCCCGGCAGCTATCTGCTGGCGCTCCTCGCCACCGCTTGGCCCTTCGCGGCGCTGGTGCCGCTCGCCGTGGTCTGGGCGTGGCGGCACCGGCGCGCGGACGCGCCCAGGTTCCTGATCGCCTGGGTCGTGGGCTTTTGGGTGGTGATGGAGGCGGCGGTGACCAAGCTGCCGCACTACACGCTGCCGACCTACCCTGCCCTCGCCATCGCCGCCGCCGCCGCCGTGCTGGCACTGGAGCGGCGCCGGCCGTGGCTGGTGGGCCTACCGCTCGCGCTCGTCGTCGTCTTGGGTGCGGCCCTCGCCGGCGCGGTCTTCGTCGTCCCCGCGCTCTTGGACGACACGCTGCCGGGTCCGGCCGCCCTCGGCGCGCTCGCCGGCCTCGGCTTGCTCGCGCTGATGTGGCGCGACTACGCCCGCGGCTTTCACCAGCGCGCCGGGCTCGCGGGCGTCGCCTGCGCGCTTGTGCTCTACGCCGCGATCTACGGTGGGCTCTTTCCACGCATGGAGGCACTCGCCTTGAGCCCGCGCATGGCCGAGGCGGTGCGCCTGCACGCGCCCTGCGCCGAGCCGGTCGTCGCCAGCGTCGGCTATCACGAGCCGAGCGCGGTCTTCGAAATCGGCACCGAGCTGCGCCTCGTCGGCAACGCGCAGGCCGGCACACTCCTCGCCGAGCGCGACTGCGCCCTCGTGTTCGTCCCCGTCGAGCGGCTGGCGGCGGTGCGGGCGGCGGCCGGCGGCGAGGTGCGGGAGCTCACCCGGCTCACCGGCTGGCAGCTCAACGGCGGCGAGTGGACCACCCTCGTGCTCCTCACCGGCGGAACGGCATGAGCGGTGACCCGGCCGCCTGGGCCGCCGCCCGGCTGACCGCGCCGCGCGATGGCGAGCTCGCGGTCTCCGTCGTCGTCCCGGTGCGCAACGAAGGTCCCAACATCGCCACGCTGGTGGCCGAGATCGCCGCGGCGATGGAGCCGGTCGCGGCCTTCGAGATCGTCTACGTCGACGACGGCAGCGACGACGAGACCGCGTTCGAGCTCGCCCACGCCCGCCGCGTCGAGCCGCGGCTGCGGGTCGTGCGCCACCGCCGCCCCGGCGGGCAGAGCGCCGCCCTGCGCTCGGGCATCTTGAGCGCGCGCGCCCCGCTCGTCGCCACCCTCGACGGCGACGGCCAGAACGACCCGGCGGAGCTGCCGCGCCTGCTGGCGACGTTGGTGCAAAGCGAGAGCTGGCCGCCCTTGGCGCTGGTCGGCGGCGACCGCTCCAAGTCGCGCCGCGACCGCTGGATCAAGCGCCAGTCCTCGCGCCTCGCCAACGCCGTGCGCGGGCGCGTCCTCGGCGACCGCACGCGTGACACCGGCTGCGGGCTCAAGGTCATGCGCCGCGACGCCTACCTCCTCCTGCCCTATTTCGACCACCAACATCGGTTTTTGGCCGCGCTCTTCCTGCGCGAAGGCTTCGCCGTGCGCTCGGTGCCGGTGGGCCATCGCCCACGCACGAAGGGCCGCTCGAAATACGGCACCTTCGACCGGCTCGCCGTCGGCGTCGTCGACCTCTTGGGCGTCGCCTGGCTCCGGCGGCGGCGCCGGCCGGTCATCGCGATCGAGGACGGCTGAGCCATGCTGGACTGGTTTTCCGAGATGACCCGGGGCGAGCTGATCTGGGTCTCGATCGGCTTTCTCGGCCAGTTCATGTTCTCGATGCGCTTTCTCGTCCAATGGCTGGTGAGCGAGCGCGCCCGCGAGAGCATCGTGCCCTTGGCCTTTTGGTACTTCTCGCTGGCGGGTGGGGTGACGCTTTTGTCCTACGCCATCTGGCGCCAGGACCCGGTCATCATCGTCGGCCAGGCGACCGGGCTGATCATCTACTCGCGCAACCTGCGCCTGATCTACAAAAAGCGCCGGCGCCAGCGGCGCGCCGCCAAGCGCGCCCGCGCCGCGGAACGCTCCGCCGCGTGAGCCCGCCCACCCTCGGCTGCATCCTCGCCGGCGGCGCCAGCCGGCGGATGGGCCGCGACAAGGCGGGCCTCGACCTCGCGGGCCGTCCGCTGATCCGCCACGTCGTCGACCGCCTGCGCCCGCAGTGCGCCGCGCTGATCGTCGCCGGCCCCGCTACCGCGCCCGTGCTCAGGGCCACCGGCCTCAGGGTGCTCGACGACGCCGTGGCGGGCGGTCTCGGCCCGCTCGCGGGCGTCCTGACCGCGCTTCGCCAGGCCGGCGACGGCGTCGTTTGGGTGGTGACGACGCCGGTGGACACACCCTTTCTGCCCCCCGACCTCGTCGCGCGCTTCCACGCCGCCCGCGACGACGCCGCGATCGTCCAGGCGGCGAGCGGCGAGCGCGTCCACCACGCCACGGCGCTGTGGTCGACCGCGCTCGCGGCCGATCTGGAGACCGCGCTCGTCCGCGACGACGTGCGGCGGGTGGACGCGTTCGCCGCGCGGCACCGCACCGCGCAGGCGTGGTGGAACGCGCGCCCCGTCGACCCGTTCGACAACGTGAACACGCGCGGCGACCTCGCTCGCGCCGAGAGCCGGCTGGCCGGCGGGTGATCGCGCGGACTTGCGGCTGCGGGCGCGATGACCCATCTGTCAGGCGTCGGTCGCCCGAAGCGGGGCCGACGAACCGTGATCCGGCGCGGCCAATGGTGGCGCGCCACAAACCGTATCGCTCGGAGAGGATACGATGACTCTTGCAACGGCTGATCGCACCGCGTTCGCTTTCGTCCCGTTGGATCGGCGCTCGCGCCCGGGCGCGCCGACGGCCGCTTACGGCGCCACCGCCTACGACCTCGTGAAGAGCGGCGAAGACCGCTATCGCTTGACCCTGCCGGTGCCCGGCTTCGCCGCCGAGGAGCTCGAGATCGAAACCCGAGACGGCGAGCTCGTCGTCCGCGGGACGCCGAAGCCCGCCGACGAAGCGGAAACGGTGCTCCATCGCGGCATCGAGCGCGGCGCCTTCGCGCGCCGCTTCGCACTCGGCGCGCACGTCCGCGTCGAGGGTGCCCGCCTCGCCGACGGGCTGTTGGCGATCACGCTCGTGCGCGCGGTACCCGAGCGCCTGCGGCCGCGTCCGATCGCCATCGACAAGGCGGCCTGAGCGGGTCGATCATCGCGCCGCGGGGGCGGACGCCGCACCCGCGGCCGGTCGCGTTTCGCCCGGCCGGGTGGGCCGGGTGTGTGAACGTCGGAGGTGAACGGTGCCCGATCTCTACAACGTGCTCGGCCTGAAACGCGGGGCGTCCGACGACGAGATCCGGCGCGCCTACCGCAAGCTGGCCAAGGAGCTGCATCCCGACCGCAATCCCGGCGACAAGCAGGCCGAGGACCGGTTCAAGGAGGTTTCCAAGGCCTACGACATCCTCGGCGACAAGGACAAGCGCCAAGCCTACGACCGCGGCGAGATCGACGAGGAGGGCCGCGAGCGTTTCCAGCAGGGCTTCGGCGGCTTCGGCGGCTTCGGCCAGGGCGGCGGCGGTCGCGGCTTCGGCGACGGCTTCGCCCAGGGCTTCGGTGGCAGCCGGCGCGGCTTTCGCTACCAGACCCGCAGCGGCCCCGGCGGACCCACCGACTTCGGCGGCTTCGAGGACATCTTGAGCTCGGTCTTCGGCGGCGGCCGGGGCGGCTTCGGCTTCGAGAGCGCCGCGGCCGGCGGCGGCGACACCCGCTACGAGATCAGCCTCGACTTTCTGGATGCCGCCCGCGGCGGCAAGCAGCGGCTCACGCTCGCCGACGGCAGCACCCTCGACGTCAACATCCCGCCCGGCATCGAGGACGGCCAGACCCTGCGCCTCAAGGGCCAGGGCGCGGGCGGCGGGGACACGCTGTTGACGGTCAAGGTCCGCCCGCACCCCCGCTTCGAGCGCAAGGGTCGCGACATCCACGTCGACGTCGAGGTGCCGCTCGCGACCGCCGTCACCGGCGGCAAGGTCCAGGTGCCCACCATCGACGGCGACGTCGCCTTGAGCGTGCCCGCCGGCACCAGCTCGGGGCGCTCGCTCCGCCTCAAGGGCCGCGGCATCAAGCATCCCAGGACCGGCGAGCGCGGCGACCAGTACGCCCGCGTGCTGATCACGCTGCCCACCGCCGCCGAGGACACGGCCGCGCTCAAGCACTGGGCGCGCGGCAAGGTTACCGAATGAGACAGCCCTTCTTCGGCCTGGACGAGCGCCTGCGTGCCGTCCAGCGCGGCTACGCCGGCGAGACGCTGGCGCTCTTCGCCGCCCTCGCGTTGACGCTGATGTTGGTGGGCTGGCTGTTGGGCCAAGCCATGGGCGTGATCGTCGCGCTCGCCGTGGCCTTCATCACCACCCAGGTGCTGGCGAACCTCAACACCGACCAGCTCATGCGCATGCAGGGCGCGGTGCCCTTGGCGTCGTGGCAGGCGCCCGGCCTGCACCGCCTGCTCGCCACCCTCGCCCGGCGAGCCGAGCTCGCCGCCAACCCCCGGCTTTATCTGTTGCCGCAGGCGATTCCGAACGCCTTCACCGTCGGCGAGGCGGACCACGCCGCCATCGGCGTCTCGCGCGGGCTGTTGAGCGAGCTCGGCCAGCGCGAGCTCCAGGGCGTCATCGCCCACGAGCTCGGCCATCTGCAGGCGGGCGACACCCGGGTCATGCGCATCGCGGGTGCGCTCGTCCACACCACCCGCACCGTCGGCCAGGTGGGCCTGATCACCTGCGCGCTCGCGGCGCTCTTCGGCGAGCCGATCCCGCTGGTGCTGCCGCTCTTGTTCTTCGGCGCGCCCGCCGTCGCGCTCGCGCTGCAGCTTTGGCTCTCGCGCCGTCGCGAGTTCGCCGCCGACGCCGCCGCGGTGGCGCTCACCGGCGACGCCTATGGCCTCGCCTCGGCGCTGGTCCGCCTCGACCGCTGGCGCTCGCGCCTGCGCTATCTGGGCTACGCCCTCGGCACACCACCCTCCTGGCTGAGCTCGCACCCGCCGACGCGCGAGCGCCTCGAGCGCCTGCAGGAACTCCAGCCCGAGGCCTTCCTGCCGCCGGCGCCGCGTCGCTCGATCTGGATGTGGGCGCTTTGAGCCGGCGCGCGATCGGTTGAGCGGCGGCGCGCTGGGGGAGAAGCGGAGGCATGCGTCTCCTCCTCGCCCTCGCCGGCCTGCCCGCCCCCTCGCCGCGCACCCCCACGGCTGGATCGACATCCGCACCGAGCTCGTGGTCGACGATGCCGGTCGCGTCGAGGCGCTGCGCCAGGCGTGGCTCTTCGACGAGTTCTACTCGGCCTTCATGCTCGACGACTTCGCGCAGGCCGGGCTCGAGCGCGAGGAAGGCCTGGGCGAACTGCTACGCCAGGACGTCGAAGCATTGGCTCCTTTCGACGACTTCACCCGCGTCGAGGTCACGGGCGAGCCGCAAGAGTTCGACGCGGTCCGCGCCTACGCCAACGGCGTCGCCCGTGGTCGCATCCGCTTTCGCTTCGAGCTGCCGCTCGCCGAGCCGGTCGATCCCACGGGCAGCGAGCTCCGCTACGCGGTCTTCGATCCGACCTACCAGATCGAGCTGCTGCACCAAGGCGAGCCGCGCGTGCGCCTGCCGAGGGCCCTCGCCGGGCGCTGCGCGGTCGAGGTGATCGCGCCGGACCCGCCGGCGGAGAGCGTGAGCCTCGCCGCCATGCTGGAGCGCACCGAGGAGGCCTGGGACGGGCTCGGCGCGCAGGTCGCCGAGTGGGTCGAGCTGCGATGCGCGCCGCCGCGCTGACCACGCGCCTGTGGCCGCTGGCGGCGCTGGGTACGGCCGCATGGCGCGGCTCGCGGACGGGGCCGCGCTCACCGGTGGCCTCTTGCTCCTCGCGCTCGGCGTGGTGCTGCTGCAGGCCGCCCTCGCCACACCGGCGCACCCCTTGCGCTGACGCGGCCGTCGCCCCAACGACGGTTCGCGGCGGTTCGATGCTGAAGCCATGCGCGATGTCGTCTAGGGTAGGGTGGCTGGCCGCGGCGGCGGCGGACACCTGCGAGCGGGGCGCGGCATGGGCGAGGTCAACAAGGTGGCGCTCTTCACCAACGAGTACCCGCCGAACGTTTACGGCGGGGCGGGCGTCCACGTCGAATATCTGAGCCGCGCGCTCGCCAAGCGGATCGCGGTCGACGTCCGCTGCTTCGGCGATCAGCGCGACGACGCGCCGGGCCTTCAGGTGCGGGGCTATCCGCGCTGGGAGGCGGCACGCGAGAACACCGATCCGCGCTTCGCCGGCGCGCTCGACGCCTTTCACCGCTCGCTGGCGATGGCCAAGGACCGGATCGACGCCGATGTCGTCCATTGCCACACCTGGTACACCGACATGGGCGGGCTGCTGGCGAGCCGGCTTTGGGACGTGCCCTTCGTGCTCTCGATCCATTCGCTCGAGCCCTTGCGCCCCTGGAAGGTCGACCAGCTCGGCAACGGCTATCACCTCTCCACCTGGATGGAGCGGACGGCGATGGAGCACGCCGACGCCATCATCGCCGTCTCCAAGCAGACCCGCGAGGACGTGCTGCGCCTGTTCGACGTCCAGCCGGCGAAGGTGCACGTCATCCACAACGGCATCGACCCCGAGGAGTACCGCCCCACCGGCCGCACCGACGCGCTCGCCCGCCACGGCGTCGACCCGAGCCGGCCCTATCTCCTCTTCGTCGGCCGCATCACCCGGCAGAAGGGCATCATCCACCTCGTCGACGCGCTGCCCATGATCGACCCCGAGCTGCAGATCGTGCTCTGCGCCGGCGCGCCCGACACGCCCGAGATCGGCCGCGAGATGGAGGCCCACGTGGGACGTGCGCGCGAGGCCCGCGACGGCATCGTCTGGATCGACGCGATGCTGCCGCGCGCCGACGTCATCCAGCTCTACGAGCACGCGGCGGTCTTTTGCTGCCCCTCGGTCTACGAGCCCTTCGGCATCATCAACCTCGAGGCCATGGCCTGCGAGACCGCCGTCGTCGCCTCGGCGGTCGGCGGCATCCCCGAGGTCGTGGTCCCCGAGGAGACCGGCCTGTTGGTCGACCTCAAGCTCGAGCACGGCACCTTCGAGCCCACCGACCCCGCCGCCTTCTCCAAGGGTCTCGCCGCCGCCATCAACCGCCTCGCCCGCGACCCCGAGCTGCGGACTCGAATGGGCAAGGCCGGCCGCCGCCGCGTCCTCGAGCAGTTCAGCTGGGACGCCATCGCCGAGACCACGCTGGAACTGTACCGCGCGCTGTGAGCGGCGGGCGCGGCCGCCCGGCGCGAGAGCGGGACGAGCCGCGCCGGTCGGTGGGCGCCGGGAGGAGCCGGAACGCCTCGGTGGCCACCGCGCCGACGGCCGCCCCCTACAGCGCCATCTCGAAAGCGCGGGGACGGCCATCGGCGCTGCCGCCAGCTATACCATCACCCGGGACACGATCGGCGGCCCTTTGCTTAGGGCGCGGCGGAGCGAGGAGGCGGGCTGAAGAAACGAACCGAAAGGGCCTTTTTT
>JBKHCM010000077.1:0-15465 GCA_046541805.1 Alphaproteobacteria bacterium | reverse complement strand
CATGCCCATGGCCGCGTAACCCAACCGAGTGTCCAAGGAACCGGGTCCGGTTCAGTCAGCCGAGCACCCGAGCTTCTCGGCCAGCGCCCGCAGCGCGGCGATCTCACTGGCGTACTCGGGCCGATGCTCCAGGAACAGCCGCACGGCGCGTTCACGAAACTCAGGCGAGTACGGCTTCCTGCTGATCTTCTGGTCCATGGTCGGCAATCCTCGGAGAGTTCGTCCCTCCGGTAAACACGGGGCGGTTCACCGTGCTGGCGTTCGCGCGCAGCCATCGCCGTCCGATTCGCAGGCAGGCCAAGTCGACGAGACCCAACTTGGGCGCTTGCCCATCTTGCTCCGAGATCTGTTTCACGATGCCCGGCCGAGCAGATCGCTCTTGGTGCCGGCGCCGGCGGCGTGTTGATTGCGCAAATAAATGAGCGTCTTTCGGCATCGATAGATGAGAGCGAAGCGGTCTTCTGACGTTTCCCCAATCATCTCGAAAACGCTGGTTTTTCGGGCAGACATCGAGAGATTGTCGGATCAGTTGACGACGGCAGTCACACGTATCCTAAAAGACTATCTTGAAACACGTGCCCCGAAACGCTAGCGCCTGAACGAGTTTCGGGAAGCTCGACATGCAGATCGGCTACGCGCGCGTCTCCACGCAGGAGCAGAACCTGGCGCTGCAGCGGGACGCGCTGGAGAAGGACGGGTGCGAGCGGATCTTCGTGGAGAAGGCCTCGGGCGCACAGCGTGAACGACCGCAGCTGACGGCCGCGGTCGACTACATGCGCTCCGGCGACACCCTCGTGGTCTGGAAGCTCGACCGGCTGGCGCGGTCGCTCAAGCAGCTCATCGAGACCGTTGAGGAACTGGGGCAGCGGGATATCGGCTTGCGCTCGCTCACCGAGGCGATCGACACCGGCTCGTCGGGCGGCCGACTGATCTTCCATGTCTTCGGCGCGCTCGCCGAATTCGAGCGCTCGATCATCCGCGAGCGCACGCAGGCCGGGCTGGTCGCCGCCCGGGCCCGCGGACGGATCGGCGGGCGGCCACCGGCATTGACGGCCGCCGATCTGGCGGCGGCGCGAGCGCTGCTCAGCGACCCCGAGATCACCGTCGCCCAAGCGGCCAAGCGGCTCGGCGTCGCCTCGTCGACCCTCTACCGACACTTGCCCGGTGGGCGAGGAGCGCTGGTCGAGCGGAATGGCGAAAGCGGATGAGCGTAGATGCCGGCGACATCGCTTTGGAGCGCTTCATCCTGCTCCGCCCTCACCTGGAAGACGGCGTTCCGCTCACCACCATCGCCCGCAGCGCGGACGTGCCGATCGGAACGCTGCGTCGCTGGCTCGGTCGCTAGCGCATCGACGGCATGGCCGGGCTGGAACGCAAACGGCGAAACGACAAAGGGGAGCGAACTCAGCTTTGGCAACAATCCTGGCGAGGCAATGCGGGCACGAGACGACGGTCACTGCTTGGTGGCGAGGGCAACGCGCCACCAAGCGTCTTGGTCCGCAACGCCCGGGGGTCACGCGCGCCGGACGGCGCGTGTTCAAGCGTCGACGCCGAGAGTCGGCGAGTAGAGCGTGATCTCGCCGGCGGCGACGCGGCGACACCGGGTGACGTGATCGGGCTCCATCGCGACCGCGGCTGGCTCGTCAGCGCGGCAGGCGTCGGTCGCGTGTCGGCACCGCGGGGCGAAGGCGCAGCCCCGCGGCAGCGCGATCAAGTCCGGCGGCATCCCCGGGATGGCTTCGAGCCGGCGCCCGCGCATCGACCCGTGCACGGTCGAGGCTAACAGACCCTCGGTATAGGGATGCCGCGGCGCCTCGATGACGGTGGCGGCTGGGCCGGTCTCGACGAAGCGGCCGGCGTACATGACAGCCAAGCGGTCCGACATCTCGGCGGCGACGCCGATATCGTGGGTGACGAAGATCACCGCCATGCCGAACTCGAGCTGCAGGCGGCGCAACAGCATGATGATCTGGATCTGGACGGTGACGTCAAGCGCCGTCGTCGGCTCGTCGGCGAGCAGGAGATCCGGGCGGCACGAGAGCGCGAGCGCGATCATCGCCCGCTGGCGCATGCCGCCCGAGAGCTCGTGCGGATAGGCCTTGAGGCGGCGCTCGGCGGACGGGATCTGCACGAGCTCGAAGAGCTCGCGGGAGCGCCGCATCGCGTCGCGGCGGCTGCCGCCTTCGTGGCGGACGATGGTTTCCGCGATCTGCTCGCCCACCGGGAAAACGGGATCGAGCGCGGTCATCGGCTCTTGGAAGATCATCGCGATCCGCGCCCCGCGCAGCCGGCGCATCGCCGTCTCGTCGCGGCCCATCAGCTCGCCGCCGTCGAAGCGGACCGAGCCGGTGACCTCGGTGCGCTCGCGCGGCAGCATGCCCATGAGGGCACGTAGCGCGACACTCTTGCCCGAGCCAGACTCCCCGAGGATGCCCAGCACCTCGCCACGGGCGAGGTCGAAGCGCAACGCGTTGACCGCGTGGCGGACGCCGTCGCGGGTGTGGAAGCGGACGTGCAGGTCGCGAACGTCCAAAAGCGGCGCGGGGCTCACGGGTGCGCTCCTCCACTACTGTCGGCGCGGCTATGACCCGAGGTCGGATCGGCCATGTGACAGGCGACGAGATGGCCGCGCGGACGATCGTCGTGCCAGCCGAGGCTGGGTGAACGATGCGCGCAGACCGCCTCGGCGAAGGGGCACCGGGTGCGGAAGCGACAGCCCGACGGCGGGTCGATCGGGTTGGGCGGATCGCCGGTGAGCGGCGCATCCTCGGTGCGCCGGCGCGGGTTCATCGACGGCATCGCCGAGAGCAAGGCGCGCGTGTAGGGATGGCGCGGCGCGCGGTAGAGCTCGTCGACCGGGGCGATCTCCACCACCCGGCCGAGATACATGACCATTACCCGGTCACTTATGTAGCGCACAACGTTGAGATCATGACTGATGAATATGTAGGTGAGCGCGTAGGCCGATTTCAGTTCTACGAGCAGGTTGAGCACCTGCGCCTCGATCGACTTGTCGAGGGCGGATACGGCCTCGTCGAGGATTAGCACGCGCGGCTCAAGCGCGAGAGCGCGCGCGATGTTGACCCGCTGGCGTTGCCCGCCGGAGAGCTCATGGCCGTAACGATTGGCGAACTGTACCGGATCGAGGCCGACGCGACTCAACAAGACGGCGGCCCGCTCGAGCGCCTCGCCGCGGGGCACGCCTTGCGCCATCAGGCCGAAGGCGATCGACAGCGCCACCGGCAGGCGGGGGTTCAAGGACGAGTAGGAGTCCTGGAACACCATCTGCAGGCGGCGGTAGAGTTCCTTGCGGGCGAGCCCGTCCGGACCGCCGACACGGATGCCGTCGAGGACGACGTCGCCGCGGTCGGGTTCGAGCAGATTCATCAACAGCCGCGCGGTCGTCGACTTGCCGCAGCCGGACTCGCCGACGATGCCCAACGTCTCGCCGTCCTCGACCTCGAAGCTGACGTCGTCGACGGCCTGCACCACCGAGCCGGCACCGCCGAAGAGACCGCGCCGCAGCGGAAAGTGCTTACGGAGATCGTTGACGACCATCGCCGGCCGGCGCGGCTCGACCACGGCCCCCGACGCGGCGACGTCACCGGTAGGTGCGTACACGGGCGCGTCGTCCGGCGCGTTCACAGCCGCACGTCCATGGCTTGGCGCAGACCGTCACTCAGGAGATTGAAGCACATCGACGTGACGAAGATCATGACCCCCGGAAGGACGGCGATCACGGGGTTCACCCAGATCGCTTGACGCAGGTTGTTCAGCATCAGCCCCCACTCCGCGTCGGGCGGCGGCACGCCGAGGCCCAGGAAGCTCAGCCCGGCCGCCAGGATGATCGAAATCGAGATCAAGCTGGTGGCGTAGACGAGGATGCCGCCGAGGACGTTGTTGAGAATGTGGTAGCGCATGATCATGAGCGCGCTGGCACCGGAGGTGCGGGCGGCGTCCACGAACTCCTGGGCGCGGATCTGCGTCGTCATGGTCTCGGCGATCCGGGCGATCGGCGGTACGAAAGTGACCGTGAGCGCGATGATCGTATTCTCGAGCCCGGTGCCGAGCATGCCGGTGATGGCGATCGCCAACAGGATCGAGGGGAAGGCGTAGAGCACGTCCATGCTGCGCATGATCAGCGTGTTGGCGAGCCCGCGCAGATAGCCGGCGACGACGCCGAGCCCGCCGCCGATCACCAGTGCAAGGAGGACGGGTAGCACGCCCGCGAGCAGCGTCATCCGCCCGCCGTGGACCAGCCGGCTGAACATGTCGCGACCGTTCTCGTCGGTGCCGAGCCAGTGCCCCTCGTGCCCAAAGCCCTCGAGGCGGTCGATGATCGAGTGCTCGAGCGGGTCGTGGGTGGCGATCCAGGGCGCGAAGACGGCGGCGAGCACGATGACGGTGAGGACGAGGCCCACGGTGATCGTCACCCGGTCGGCGCGGAGCCGCTCGCCGACGCGGCGCCAGTAGCCCTTGCCCTGCCGGGCGCGGCGCAGCGCCTCGGCGGCGTCGATGGTGTCGGGTAGGGCGTCGACCTGCACCACCATGGCTCAGCGCCTCATGCGCGGGTCGATCAGCGCCTGCAGCAGATCGACCAAGATGTTGATGAAGACGAAGATGGCGGCCAGCACCACGATCGTCGCCGACAGCACCGGGATGTCACGGCGGGAGATGGCGAGGCTCAAAAGATTGCCGGAGCCCGGCCAGTTGAACACGGTCTCCACCAGAATCGAGCCGCCCAATAAGTAACCGAACTGCAGGCCGACGAGCGCCAACGTGGGCGGCGCGGCGTTCTTCATGATGTGGACCATGATCCGTCGATCCAAGAGCCCCTTGGCGTGGAGCGCGCCGACGAACTCCTGGCTCAAGATCTCCAGCAGGGTGGCCCGCACGAGCCGGCTCACCACCCCCATCGGGATCAGCGACAGCGTCAACACCGGCAAGAGCAGATGGCGCCAGTGCTCCCACGTCACCGGTGCGCCGGTGGGCCCCATGCCCTGCGCCGGCAGCACCGGCCAGATCACCGCGAACAGTGCGACGAGAACGATGCCGACCCAGTAGTGCGGCAGGCTCACGCCGGTGATCGCGGTCGCCGAGAACAGCTTGTCGAGCCACGTGCCGCGGTTCACCGCCGCCAGCGAGCCGAGCGCGATGCCCAGCGCGAAGCCGAGCACGGCGGCGGGCAGCGCCAGTTTGAGGGTGTTGGCCAGTGCGCCGAAGAGTTGGCCGGCCACCGGCTGGTTGGTGAAGGTGGAAACGCCGAGATCCCCCTGCACCAGATTGCCGAGCCACAGGAAGTATTGGACGTGCAGCGGTTGATCGAGGCCGAGCTTCGCGCGCAGCACGTCGGCGACCTCCTTGGGTGCCTCCGGCGGGATAAGGATGTCGGCGACGTCCCCCGGCGCCATCTGGACGAGCGCGAAGACAACGACCGAGACCCCCAACAGGATCGGCACGGCGTAGAGAATCCGACGGATCGCGTAGGCGAACATGGTGGACCCTTCGCGTGCGGGCGGGCGCCGCCGCGGCGTGGCGAACCCCGCCGCGGCGCGGGCCTCATTCCGCGACGGTGACGGAGGTGAAGTCCTGGAACCAACTCTGTGCCGAGACGAAGCCCTCGACGTCCGGGGACATCGCCCGCGGGTTGAGGTCGTGAACGACCCACAGCCAAGGCGCTTCGTCGACCAGGATCTCGTTCATGCGCGTGGTGTTCCGCTCGATCACAGCGGGGTCGCTCGCCGACTGGATCTCGGCGAGGAGACCGTCGAACTCCTCGTTCTTCCACTGCCCCCAGTTCGAGCCGGTGGGCGCGAAGTTGCCCGACCAGAACCAGCGCGCCATCTGCGAGATGTCGGAAGAGACGAGGCTCATGTTGAGCGCGTGGGCGCCGCGCGCCTGCGGGCCGGTCGGATCGTTGCGGACGGCGACCAGGACGGTACCCCATTCGACCACCTCGAACGAGATATCGAAGCCGCACTCGGCGAGCGTCTGCTGCAGGTATTCGTTCATCGGCACAGGCACCATCTGGCCCGAGCCGCTGGTCGAGATCATGACGGTGGCGGGGATGGTTTCGCCCTCGCCGTAGCCCGACGCCGCCAGGAGTTCGCGGGCGCGCTCGGGGTCGTAGGCGTAGGCGTGCTCGGGTTCGCCGAAATTCGGGTTCGACCGCTTGAAGAAGCCGTAGGACGGCTCGGCGAGGCCGTTCAACAGCTCGACCATGCCTTCACGGTCGACACAGTAGTTCGCCGCCTGCCTCACACGCACGTCGCGGAACGGCGATCCCTCGGCGGCGAGGTTGAACACCCACGGCCAGACGTGAGGGTAGCTGTTGGTGACGATCTCGAAGCCGGCGGCCTCGATGCTCGGCACCGCGTCCGGTGGCGGCACCTCGATCCAGTCGACCTGGCCCGAGCGTAGCGCGGCGAGCCGCGTCGTCGCCTCCGGCATCGGGTAGAGGATCATGCGGTCGAGCTCGGGTACGCGCTCGTCGTCCCAGTAGGCCTCGTTGCGGGCGAGGGTCACACTCTCGCGGGACCGGACATCCGTGATCGTGAACGGGCCGGTGCCCGAGGGATCCTCGGCGAAGGCCGCCCAGTCGCTGCCGACCGCCTCGAACTGCGCCGGGCTCGAAAACAGCATGTAGACCAGCAGGTAAGGGAAGTAGCTCAAGGGCTCGTCGCTCGTGATCGCGACGGTGTCGTCGTCGATCTTCTCCCAGGATTCGACGTTGGGGTTGCGCGCCTGGATGATCGCCGAACCCTCCGGGTCGAACTGCGTCGAGTCCGGGTCGTAGTAGCGCTCCAAATTCCAGATGACGGCGTCGGCGTCGAAGGCGGAGCCGTCGTGGAAGGTCACGCCGTCGCGCAGATCGAAAACCCAGCGGGTCGGGTCATCGGTGCTCTGCTCCCAGCTCTCCGCGAGGCCGGGCCTGATGTCGGCGAGTTCGTCGGCGCTGTCGAGATCCCACAGCACCAGACCCTCGAAGACCGGATAGCCCAAAAAGCGCATGCCTTCGTAGCCGTTGTTCGGCATGCCCGTCGTCGTCGGCACGTCGGAGGCGGTCATCGCGATCTCGAGCGTGCCGTCGGCCCGGGCCCCGCCCGCCGGTACCGCGACGGCGAGTGCCGCGATGGCCGCCAGCGTCGCCGGGAGCCGTGGTGCACGTTTCATTGCCAGCATAGACCCATCCCGTTGTGGCGCGTGCCCGCGCCGGCACGCCGCCGAAACGAGACGCAAGCTCCGAGCCAACCCGCACGGAGCCCCTCGATGCCGCCGACCGTCGGTTCACCGGCGGGAAGCCGGGCGAACGACGCGCACAGGTTGCCTCTATTTTGAGCACACAATAGTTGCGCCGCTGCCGATGCACTTGAACGCAGCAGTGGCATTCATCTTGCGTGACGTCGGCGTAGGCCGCCGCGGCCCGCGCAACGGGAGACGACGATGACGCTCGAGGACCTCCGCAGCCGCTTGCAGGCGTTCGGCTATGCCGTCGACGAGCAGGCGCTCGCCGACATCCACGCCGCGTGGCCGCACGTCGAGGCCATGCGGCGGCGCGTGCGCCGCGGCGTCGACCGGGCGGTCGAACCGGCTCACGTCTTCGGCCCGCGGGCCGAGTGAACCGGTGAGCGACGATCTCCACACGCTCACGATCGCCGAGGCGGCCGAGCGGATCACCGCCCGCCAGCTTTCGCCGGTGGAGCTGACCGACGCCCTGCTCGATCGGATCGCGCGCGTCGATCCGCAGGTCCGCGCCTATGTCCACGTCGATTCCGAGGGGGCCCGCCGCCGTGCCCGCGAAGCCGAGGCGGAGATTGCGGCGGGAGACCGGCGCGGCCCGCTCCACGGCATCCCCGTCGCGCTCAAGGACATCTACGACACGGCCGACATGCCGACGACGTGCCACTCGCACGTGTTCGCCGAACGGCGGCCCGACGTCGACGCGGAAACGACGGCGCGGCTGCGCGCCGCCGGGGCGGTGCTCCTAGGCAAGCTCGCGACCCACGAGTTCGCTTTCGGCGGCCCGTCGTGGGACACGCCCTTTCCACCCGCGCGCAATCCCTGGAACGGCGAACACTTCACCGGCGGCTCGTCGAGCGGCTCGGGCGCGGCGATGGCGGCCGGGCTCGCGCTCGGCACGCTCGGCAGCGACACCGCCGGCTCGATCCGCATGCCGGCGCATTTCTGTGGGGTCGCCGGGCTCAAGCCGACCTACGGGCTGGTCTCCCGGCGCGGCGTCTCGCCGTTGGCCTACTCGCTCGACCATTGCGGGCCGCTCACCTGGACGACCCGCGACGCCGCGCTGATGCTCGACGCGATCGCCGGCCACGACCCGGCGGATCCGGCCTCGGCCACCCGCGACCCTGCCGCGTTTACCGCGGCGCTAGACGGTAACGTTCGCGGCCTCAGGATTGGCGTGATCCGCCACTTCTACGAGCGCGATCTCGCCGCGGGCGCGGACATGGTGGCCGCGATGGAGGCGGCGATCGCGACCCTCGCCGAGCTCGGCGCCGAGATCGAGACCGTCGAGCTCTCGCCGCTGCAGGAGTACCACGCCTGCAACTTCGTCATAATGCTCGGCGAGGCGGTCGCCATCCACGAGGCCGATCTGCAGGCGACGCCCGAACGCTATGGCGAGATCATGCGTGATCGGCTCTATGCCGGCGCGCTCTTTTCCGCCGCGGACTACGTCCAGGCGACGCGGCTCAGACGCGTGCTGGTCGAGGAGATGGCGCACGCCTTCGAGCGGTTCGACGTGCTGATCACCGCCGGCGGCGCCGGCCCGGCTCCGAAGCTAGACGCGATGTCGAAGTTCTACGTTTTCGAAAAACCGCTCATCACCTCGCCGTTCGACGTCGCCGGCAACCCGGCGCTCGGCGTCCGCGCCGGCTTCTCACGCGACGGGCTGCCGCTCGGCCTACAGATCGCGGGCCGGCCCTTCGAGGATGCCACCGTCCTGCGGGTGGGCGACGCCTTCGAGCGCGCCACCCCCTGGCCTGAACATCGCCCCGCCCTTTGAGCCCTTCCCGGGAGCACGCCATGCACGATTTCACCATGCCGCCGGAGGCCATCGCCGCCGTCACCGCCCGGCTCGGCCGCCCGCACGCGGTCGAGGCGCTCGAACCAACCCGCACGGCGCTCCTGGTCGTCGACATGCAGAACTACTTCATGGCGCCGGGCGAACCCTTCGAGACGCCCGTCGCCCGCGCCGTCGTGCCCAACGTCAACGCCCTCGCGGGCGGGGTCCGCCGTGCCGGCGGCACAGTGGTGTGGATCCTTAACGAAGCGCCGCGCACGCCCGCCGAAGCGTGGTCGAGTTACCGTGAGCTCCACACGCCGGAGCGCTGGGCGGTGCGCGAGCGCGCCCTCGCTGAAGGCACGCGCTCGCACGCGCTCTGGGATGCGCTCGTCTCGGAACCGGACGATCTCCACGTCACCAAGATCCGCTTCAGCGCCTTCATCCCCGGCGCGTCCGACCTCGACGCACGCCTGCGCGCCCGCGGCGTCGACACGCTCCTGGTCGCGGGCGTCGCCACCAACATCTGCTGCGAATCCACCGCCCGCGACGCGATGATGCTGAACTACCGGGTGGTGATGCTCGCCGACGCCTGCGCCGCCCCGGACGACGGCGCCCACGCCGCGTCGCTGATCAATTTCTACCGCTTTTTCGGCGACGTGCACGATACCCCGTCGATCCTCGCCATGCTGCGTGCCGCCGACGCCGAAGACGCGGTGGCGTGAGGCGATGACCACGGATCCACTGCGCGTCGACGGCGAACGCTTCTGGTCGACGGTGATGACCTCGGCGACCATCGGGCGGGGTAAGGCGGGCGGCCTCTCGCGCTTGGCGCTCGGCGACGCCGACCGCGAGATGCGCGACGTCTTCGCCGGCTGGTGCGCCGAGGCCGGCCTCACCCTCACCGTCGACCGGCTCGGCAACATGTTCGCCCGCTACGAAGGCCGCGAGCCCGACCTGCCGCCGGTGCTCGCCGGCAGTCACCTCGACACCCAGATCGCCGGAGGCCGCTTCGACGGCATCGTTGGCGTGCTGGGCGCGCTTGAGGTGGTGCGCACGCTGGCCGACCGCGGCATTCGGCCCAAGCGCGCCATCGAGGTGGTGAACTGGTCGAACGAGGAGGGTGCACGGTTCTCGCCGCCGATGTCGTGCTCGGCTGTGTTCGCCGGGGTGCACGACCTGGACTGGGGGCTCGCGCGGCGGGACCGGGAGGGCCGCAGCTTCGCCGACGAGCTCGCGCGCATCGGCTACGCCGGCGCCGCCACCGTCGGTGGCCGGCCGATCGACGCCTACTTCGAGCTTCACATCGAACAGGATTCCGCCCTGGACGAAGCCCGCGTGCCGGTCGGCGTCGTCACCGGCAGCTATGCCGTCCGCGGGCTCAAGGTGCACGTCCAGGGTGAACACGCCCACACCGGACCGACGCCGATGGCCAAGCGTCGCAACGCCCTCGTCGGCGCCGGTCGGCTGATCGTCGGCCTCGACGACATCGGCTGGCGATACGCACCGGAGGGCAAGACGACGTCGAGCCGGATCGAAGTGTCACCGAACCTTCCCGGCATCCTATCCGACGACGCCGTCCTCTTCGCCGACATGCGCCATCCGGACCCGGCCACCGTCGAGCGCATGCTCGAAGAGTTCGACAACGTGATCACCGAGGCGGCGCGGGCGTCGCGCTGCGACGTCTCCGTCGTCGAGCGCTGGACCTACGGTTCGGAAGCCTTCGATCCGAGCTGCATCGCCCTGGTCCGCGACGCCGCCGGCAGGCTCGGCCATCCGACGCTGGATCTGTTGACCCAAGCCGGCCACGACGCGTTCCACCTCGCCAAGGCGGCACCGACGGCGATGATCTTCTGTCCCTGCCGCGACGGCATCACCCACAACGAGGCCGAGCACTGCGAGCCGGAAACGACGATCCCGAGCGTCGACGTACTGTTGGGAGCACTTCTGGCCCGCGCCGACCGCTGAGGTCTACCAGGCTAGATCACCTAACGGGCCGGCGGCACGGGCCCCACGCCCGGGATCGTGGTCAGCCGCGTAGTCGCCTCGTCCGCGGCCGCCGAGCCGTCGGCCGCGGGACCGTGCGCCTGGAAGACGTTCTTCGCCAGATCCAGCCCGATGATGCTAACCTCGATCATGGACGCTCCTCCTCGCGTGGGGGTTCAGCACACCCACTCTGGCACATCGATGCCGCCGGAGGGGCGTCCACCCCATCGGTTACGGAGGCGGTCGGCTTCATGTCGATGCTCGAGCGGCCCGAGGACATCGCCGCCGTGGTCGACATCAACCCGGCGCGCCAGAACCGCTATTCCGCCGGCACCGGCCACCCGATCGTGGCCCCCGCCGCGCTCGCCGAGCTGCGCGTGCTCGCGTGAGGCCGCCGCAGCGGCGAGAGGCGCGTGATCGCGCCGGTCCCGGATCGACAACGCCGCTTCGCGGGGAGAACCGACATGTGGTCGGTTCGGACATCCGAACCGGCGGCGGTCACGGCTTACGGCAGACGAAGATCCGCTCGCCCCGCGTCAGGCCGTAGTCGACCACCTCCTCGCCGCTGCAGGTGAGCTCCTCGAGCGCGAAACCGGCTGCCCGGACCCGATCGCGAAAGTCCCGGCCGTATCGGACGTCCGAACCGCGACCCACGCGACGCGGCGGCCGCGAAAAGTTCGGACGTCCGAACTCGCCGGGTTGACGGCGCGCGCGCCGCCGCCGCAAGTTGGCGCCATCGTACGCCGCTGCGCGGAACGCCGCCGCCATGGCCAAAATCATCGCCGTCGTGAACCAGAAAGGCGGCACCGGCAAGACCACGACCGTCGCCAACTTAGCTATCGCTCTCCGCGCCCGCGGTCGACGGGTGCTCGCGGTCGACGTCGACCCGCAGGCCAGCCTCACCTTCTATTTCGGCCATGACGAGCGCGGGCTCGAAGCCCAACACCGCACCCTGTTCTGGGCCCTCGTCGGGCGCACCGCCCCCGCCGATCTCGTCGTCGGCGACAATCCGCCCTTGATACCCGCGAGCATCGCCCTCGCCAAGGCCGATGTCGAGTTGATGGCGGAGCCGGGATCGTCATGGGTATTGAAGGAAAGCTTGGAACCACTGCGCGATGACTTTGACATCGTGCTGCTGGACTGTCCACCCACGCTGACGTTGTTGACCGTCAATGCTCTCGCCGCCGCCGATACCGTGCTGATCCCGGTCAAGACCGACCTGTTGTCGACGCTCGGCATCGGCCAGCTCCTCGACACCGTGCAGAAGGTGCGTCGGCGGGCGAACCCGGCCTTGCGCATCACCGGCATCCTGCCGACGCTCTACAACGCCCGTTTCGCCCACGACAGCGACGTGTTGGCGGAGCTCAAGGCGACCTACGGCGCCTATCTGCGGGTGTTCGAACCGATCCGCCGCACCACCCTGTTCGACCGCGCCGCCGGCACCGGCAGCACCACCGTCACCCTCGACCCCGCCAGCGACGCCGCCCGCGCCTACGGCGCCCTCGCCGCGGCGCTTTTGGAGAGTCTCGATGAGCCGTCCGCGTCCACGGCGTGACGCCATCGGCGCCACCTTGCGCGCCCGCAGCGATCCGCTCTTCGACCTCGACAACCTGCCCCGCATCGTCGAGCTCGATCTCGACCGCATCGAGGCCCATCCCGGCCAGCCGCGCAAGGCCGTCGACGCCACCGCCCTCGCCGAGCTCGTGGCCTCGATCGAACGCCACGGACTCCTGCAGCCGGTCGTCGTTCAAGCCGTCGGCGACGACCGCTACGTGCTCGTCGCCGGCCAACGCCGCCTGCTCGCCCATCGCGAGCTCGGGCGCAGCCGCATCGCCGCCCTGCTCACCACCGGCGACCGCGACGAACTCGCCCTCATCGAGAACCTGCAGCGCGAGAACTTGGCACCGCTCGACGAGGCCGAGGCGCTCGCCGCCTTGAAGCAGCGCCACGGCTACAACCAGGACGAGCTCGCCAAGGCCCTCGCCAAGGCCAAGAGCACCATCTCGGAGCTGCTCTCGCTCAACCAGCTGGCCGAGCCGCTCAAGGCCGACATCCGTGCCCAGCCGCGGCCGGTCTCCAAGTCCGTCCTGATCGAGCTCGCCCGCCTCGACGACGCCGCGGCACAGACGACGCTCTGGGAGCAGCTCAAGGCCGGCGCCACCGTCCGCGACGCCCGTCGCGCCAAGTCGCGTGCGCGTCCCGCACCGACCGGACCGCGCGACGAGCTGAAGGAGATCGCGCGGGCGAGCGACCGGCTGTTGCGCAGGCTCGAGAGCATCACCGCCGCCGGACTCCGACGCGATCCCGATCTCCTCGCCCGGCTTCGAAGCCTGTACCGTCGGCTCGACGGCATCCTCGCCGACGACTGAACCTGCGGACTCTTGTGACGGCCGGTGGCGGCGGGTCCTGCGGGCCCGCCGGCTCGTTCGCCCCGTCGCCCCGCCGCTCGGGCCGGCTGCGGCTTTCACCCTTCCAGGTCGTGCCGTCGCCGCACCACCGCCGGGCGTAGGGGGGGCACCACCGCGGCGCGAGCGGTGGCGCAGCGGCGGTGCGGACTCTTGTGACCGTTTCGAAACTATTTGAATCTTACTATTAGTATGGTCACAAGAGTCCGTGGGATAACCCCGTTCCGCGTCACCAGAGTCCGCACCCGGCGTCACCAGAGTCCGTGCGCGCGCCCGCCGCGGCCCGGCCGCTTTGGGGACGGATCACCAGAGTCCGCACCGAATCTGTGGACAAGTCGCAAGAGTCCGTCGTTCTCAGTCGCCGGCCCGCAGGTTACCTTCGGCCACGATGATGGGCGGTCGGGTGGCGGGCGATGACCGGGATCCACGAGCTGATCAAGGTGTACGGGCCGGAGCGCGCCCGCGAGCTGGTCGATCCGGCGCGCCGGTCCGTGCTCGAGATCGCCATCAAGTACCTGGCGGAGGACCGCGAGGGCTTCGCCTACAGCCATCCCGGCTTCGCGATGACTAACCTGCCGCACAAGCGCACCGAGCCCGCCGAGGTCTTCGAAAAGCGCGTTTCGAGCATGACGCTGACGATCGAACCGCTCCTGGTCGACGGCGCCCGGCGCGGCGTGCCCTACGGCAGCCGCGCCCGGCTGATCTTGATCTACCTGCAGACCGAGGCGGTGAAGACGCGCTCGCGCACGGTCGAGCTCGGCGCGTCGATGCGCAACTGGCTCTGCCGCATGGGCATTCCCACCGGCGGCAAGAACTACAAGGACGTGATGGAGCAAGCGCGGCGGATCGAGGGCTCCATCGTCTCGTTCACCTGGCACGGCGACGACGGCACCGCCCGCTGGCGCGACACCATCGTGCGCGGCCGCTTCGAGCCGTTGAGCGACGAGGCCGATCCGCGCCAGGGCCGGCTCTTCGTCGACACCGTCGAGCTCAGCGAGACCTTCTACGAGGCGCTGTTGCGCCATCCCGCCCCGATCCACGAGGCGGCGCTCCGCCACATCGCCAACAAGTCCGCGGTCATCGACGTCTATCTCTGGCTGGCCTATCGCCTGCACGTCCTCGAGCAGCCGGTGAACCTCTCCTGGAGCGCCCTGCAGGCGCAGTTTGGCTCGAACTACCAGCGCCTTTCGGGCTTCAAGCCGCGCTTCGTCGAGATCCTCGAGCAGGCGCTCGCGGTCTACCCGCAGGCGCAGGTGCGGATCGGCGACGGCGGCGTGCTGCTGTACCCCTCGGCGCCTCCGGTGCGGCCGCGGTTGGCAGCCTGAGCGCGCGGCGGACAGGATGTTGGGCGCTAACCGGCAGGAGGCTCGGTGATCGGAGTCGCCGGGCCCACGACCCGGTGGCGTGAGGCGCGGGCGGCGTCCCGCTTCGCGCGCGGCCGCGGGGCGGCGGCGGGCGGCGGATGACGAAGGAGCGCGCACGTGGCAGCGTCCGGACAGACGGCGAGGGCGGCGGGGTCGCGGTCGTCGCGGCGGTGACGGTGCTGGTGGCCGGCTACGCCCTGTTCGCCCGCAGCCTCGAGGGTGGTCGTCGAGAGCTTCGCGCAGCCGGAATTCAGCCACGGCTACATCGTGTTGCTGATCAGCGGCTGGATCCTCTGGCAGCGCCGCGGGCCGATCTGGTCGCGGCGGGGGGAGGGGGGCGTGGACCGGCTGGGCGATGGTGGCGGCGGGCGCCGGGCTCGCGGTCTTCTGCCACGCCGCCAACCTGCTCACCCCGCCCTACATCACCGCGCTGGTGGGGCTGGCGGCGGCGGCGCTGGGCGGCGGCGCGGCTGGTGATTGTGCCCGTCGCCTTTTTGGCCTTCGCCTACCCGCTGCCCGACAACCTCTACATCGAGTTCTCGACCACGCTGCAGCGGCTGTCCTCGGACATCGGCGCCGGCGTCCTCACCGTCGCCGGCGTCCCGGTCTCGCGCGACACCGTGAGATCGCCGCTCACCCGTAACCGGACGCTCGGTACCCGTCAGGCGGCCTCGGCCTCGGCCGCGGCGTCGCG
>JBKHCM010000076.1:0-15482 GCA_046541805.1 Alphaproteobacteria bacterium | reverse complement strand
CACGACCGGTCACCCGACCTGACGCGCACCGGTCATCCCGCTTGTCGCGCGACACGCGAGAACTCGCAGACCTTCGCCGACCGCGGCGGCACCACGAGCATCATGCCGGTTACGAACGCCATCGAGGCCCTGAACGCCAAGCTGCGCCGGGCCGTGCGCACCCGCGGCCACTTTCCGAGCGCCGAGGCGGCGATGAAACTCCTCTTTCTGGTCTTGCATCTCACCGAGCGCGACTGGAAGATGCCGCCCAAGGAATGGGGCATGGCCCGAGCTCAGTTCGCGATCCTCTTCGAAGACCGCTTCCCGATCGCCTGAGCCCCAAAGACATGATCAACCCATGCCGACCGCTCGGAAATCCTGACAGTCCCGGGGCCGAAGGCGGAGAAGAGCGGTGCCGCCACCTCGCCGGCGTAGAGGGTACCCAGCACGGTCAGGTAGAGTTCGGGCACCCGACCCAAGAGGGTGAAGACGCGTACGCCGGGCCCGTAGCCCAGATGGCCGAGCCCGCCGGCGACGTCGCGCAAGCGCGCCAGCAGCTCCTCGTAGGTGAAGCTCTCGCCGGCGCCGTCCTTGCCGTGCCAACGCAGCGCCTCGACCCCGCCGTTGCCCTCGACGACGTGACGTTCGACCGCCTCCACCGCCATGTTCAGCCCGCCGCCCGGCAGGCCCGCCAGCGCCGCGCGCGCCGTCTCCCAGACCGCCGCCGCGGTGTCGTCGCCGCCTGCCGCCATGAGGCCCCCGGCCGTGTTCTCCGTCACCGCTTCGACCGAAGTCCAAGTCATATAAGGATACGCATTTCTCGACCTTGATTCGGATCAGGGTCGACAGCCGAGCCGGCGTCGCCGGCGGCGGGCGAGGGGCGGAAACGGGCGACTTCGCGGGCGCGATGCTCGCCAAAAGAGCGGTCACGCGCGCGGCGTACGCCGATCGCGCGCGCCAAACCGGTGCCGGATCAGCCGAACAACACCTCCGGCAGCCACAACGCCAGGGCCGGGAACAGGATCACGCAGATCAGCGCGATCACCTGCAGCACGACGAACTGCAGCATGCCCTTGTAGATATCGCCGAGCGACCAGTCGGGCACGACCGCCTTCAGGTAATAGGCGGCCATCGCCACCGGCGGCGACAAGAACGCCGTCTGCAGGTTCACCGCCACGAGCGTGCTCACCCACAACAGGTCGAGCCCGGCCTGCTCCACGACCGGCAAAAAGATCGGCAGGAAGATGAAGATGATCGGCGCCCATTCGAGCGGCCAGCCGAGGACGAAGACGATCGCCATCAGCGCAGCCAGCACGCCCATGGGCGGCAGGTCGAGGGCGATGAGCGCCTCCGCGATGAACGGGCCGGTCCCCAGCCGGTTGAAGACGGCGCCGTACATGTTGGACGCCATCAACAAGAAGAGGATCATGCTGGAGACCAGCAGCGACTTGAAGAGTGCCACCTTCAGTTTCGGCACGTCGAAACGACGGTAAACAATCGTCAGGACCAGCGCGCCGAAGGCGCCCATGCCGGCGCCCTCGGTGGGGGTGGCGACGCCGGCGAGGATGCTGCCGAGCGTCGCCCCGATGAGGATCAAAAGCGGCAGCATGCCGACGGCGAGCTCGCGCACGGCGAGCTTCCACGAGGACGGGCGCTCGTCCACCGGCAGCGCGG
Source organism: Alphaproteobacteria bacterium (assembly GCA_046541805.1). Taxonomy (GTDB): domain Bacteria; phylum Pseudomonadota; class Alphaproteobacteria; order Geminicoccales; family Geminicoccaceae; genus JAAAPF01. Next base: position 13,829 of record JBKHCM010000076.1, on the reverse strand, counting down.
GGCCGAGGCTAGGGTTCAAATAACTGCGCACCAGAACATAGACGATGAAGAGCCCGGAGATCAAGAGCCCCGGCAGGATCGACGCCGCGAACAGTTGCGGGATGGACACGCCGGCGACGGGGCCGAGCACGACCAGCATCACCGACGGCGGGATCAGGACGCCGAGTGTGCCGCCGGCGGTGATGGTGCCGGCGGAGAGCGCGTGGTTGTAGCCGCTCTTCAGCATGACCGGCCCGGCGAGCATGCCGATGAGCGTGACCGAGGCGCCGATGATGCCGGTGGCGGTGGCGAAGAGCGTCGCGGTCAAGAGCACGCCGAGGTAGAGCGCGCCGTTCACCGGCGCCAGGACGTACTGAAAGCCGCGGAACAGGCGCTCCATCATGCCGGCCTGCTCGAGCATGTAGCCCATGAAGACGAAGAGCGGCACCGCCGCCAGCGTCTCCGTGCCCATCACGCCCCAGGCCTGAAAGACCATGATGTCGAAGACGCGCTCGCCCAGGCCCAGGTAGCCGAAGACGACGGTGAGCGCGATCAAGGTGAAGGCGATCGGAAAACCGGCGAAGATGCCGATCAACAGCCCCGCCAGCAGGATGAACCCGAGGACGACATCGAAGCTCATGAGGCGGGTCCGCGGCGCAGGGTGTACCAGTTCTTGAGGACCTCGGAGACGCCCTGCAGCATCAACAAGAGGGCGCAGAGCGGGATGAGGGCGCGAAAGGGCCACAAGAGCGGCCGCCAGGGGCTCGCCATCGCCTGCTCACCGATCTGAAAGGCGTGCCACGCCTTGTCGAACCCGGCCCAGAGGAAGAGCGCGAGACCGGGGAAGAAGAAGAGGATGTAGAAGGTGAGATCGACCGCCGCCTGGGTCCGCGGCGGCCATTTCGCGAAGAAGAGGTCGGTGCGGATGTGGCCGCGGTAGCGCAGCGTGACGGCGGCACCGAGCATGAAGACGGTGCCGTAGAGCATGTAGCTGACGTCGTAGGCCCAGATCGACGGGTCGTTGAAGGCGTAGCGGCGGACCGCCTCGATCACAACCACGAAGACGAGCGCGAGGATGAGCCAGGACAGTGCCACCCCCGTCCACTCCGCGAAGCGGTCGAGCACGACGACGGCACGGCGGGCTCGCGGTGGCAGGTTCGCGGGCGGGCGCTGCAGCGCGTTCAGATCGACGGCGAGATCTTCGTCGCCTTGGGACATCGACACGGTCCTCCAACGAACGGGGCGGTGCTTGGCCCGCGCCGCCCCCGATGAGGATGACGCCGCGGCGCTTACCGGCCGTACTTCTCGAGCGCGATGTCGAGCGGCGGGTTGATCCGCGCCTTCAAGGCCACCGCGCGGTCGGCGAAGGCCTCCTGGGAGTCCAGCACCGAGGCGAAAAATTCGTCCTCCGCGGCGTGGCGCTCCAAGACCACTTCCCAGGCGTCGAGCTGTGCGGCCAGCACCTCGCGCGGCGTCTCGACCACCTCGACGCCCATCTCCTCCTCCATCTCGGCCAGCGCCTGGCTGTTCTCGTCGAGATAGCGCCAGTGGAAGTCGGCCGATTCGGCCATCACCGCGTGCTCGACGATCGCCTTGAGGTCGTCCGGCAGCTCGGCCCAACGCTCGGCGTTGACGAAGAAGTTCAAGACGAGGCCGATCTGCAGGTAGCTCGGCATCATGTAGACTTTGCGGACGTCGGGCAGGCCGAGCACCATGTCCGCCTTCGGACTGAAGTACTCCGCGGCCTCGATGACGCCGCGCTCGAGCGCCGGGACGACCTCCGAGCCGGGCACGGTCACCACCGACGCCCCCATTCCCTGCATGACGTCGACGGGCAAGCCCGGCGTGCGGAACTTGAGCCCCTCGATGTCCTCGACCGAGGTGATCGGCTCCTCGAACCAGCCGAAGGGCTGGGCGAGCGCCGGGCTCATCAGGAACGGCACGGTGTCCTCGTATTGGAGGACCTCGTTGATGTACTCGGCGAAGAGCTCGTTGCCGCCGCCGTAGTTCATCCAGCCCATCAGCGTCAGCGAATCCATGCCGAAGCCGGGCGAGGAGGCAAAGAGGCTGCCGGCCGGGTGCTTGCCGACCCAGTAGTCGCCGTCGCCGCCGGCGCCGTCGATGACGCCGTCGTTGACCGCGTCGAGGACGTCGAAGGCCTGAACGAAGGTGCCGCCCGGGTTGACGTCGAGGGTGAGCCGGCCGCCCGACATGGCCTCGATCTTCTCCGCCAGGCGGACGAACGACTGGTGCAGGTCGTCGCCGGCGGCGTAGCCGGTCTGCACCGTCCAGCTGAACGACTGGGCGAGCGCCGCGACCGGGGCCGTCGCCGTCAGGACGCCGGTGAGCACCGCGCCACCGAGCGCCGAAAGGTTGGTGCGTGCCAAGAGACTGTCCTCCCGTGTTGTGGGTCGCGACCGACGGCCGCGCCGCATCGACGATACACCCCATCGCCGAGCAATTATCGTGCCGCTGGGTGCAAAAGGAGCGCGACAGCCCTTTGCCGCGCGCGGCCCAGGCCGAATCGCGGGCGGACGCCCACCTCTTGGGCACGCCTTCGCCGCCGGCCGTCAACGCTCGGCGCGGGCCAGCACCGCGTCGGCCAGCACCTCGGCCGCGGGCGTGACGTCCGCCGGGTCGCAGTGCTCGGCCTCGTTGTGGGTGACGCCGTCGCGGCAGGGACAGAAGAGCATCAGCGTCGGCGCGACGCGGGCGAGGTGATAGGCGTCGTGGCCGGCCTGGCTCGCCATCCGGCGCGCGGCGACGCCGCGCGCGGCCGTGCAGCGTTCCACCAGCGCGATCAGCTCGGGATCGAAACGCTCGTCGCCGAAGCGCCAGCTCTCCAGCTCCTCGACCGCGCAGGCGGCCCGCGCGCCGGCGGCGTGGGCGGCGCGGCGGGCCTCCTCGAACATCGCGAGCGCCGTCGCCTCGTCGGCGTGGCGGACGTCGAGGGTGACCGTGGCGGTGCGGGTGACGAGCCCCGGCAGGTTCGGCCAGAGTTCCATAGCCGTGGTCGTGGCCTTGCCCACCGGTGCGCGGCGCCAGCCGAGCTCGAAGACGGCCGTCGCCAGCAAGCTCGCCGCCACCAGCGCATCGCGCCGGCGGTCCATCGGCGTCGGGCCGGTGTGGGCGGTGTCGCCCGTGAACCGGACCCGCAGGCCCCGGGTGGGATAGCCGCCGGTGACGACGCCGAGCGCGAGGCCGGCGGCGTCGAGCTCAGGGCCCTGCTCGATGTGCAGCTCGAGATAGCTGTCGATCGCGAAGCCCACCGGCGCGTCGCCGCGATAGCCGATGCGGGCGAGCTCGTCGGCGACGGCTTTCCCGTCGGCGTCGGTGCGCGCGTCCAGCCAAGCCATGTCCTGGACGCCGGCGAAGACGGCCGACGCCATCATCGGCGGGCTGAAGCGGGCGCCCTCCTCGTTGGTCCAGTTCACCACCTCGATCGGCCGCCTCGGCGTGATCCCGGCGTCTTGGATCGCGCGCACCGCCTCGAGCCCGGCGAGCACGCCCACGACGCCGTCGAAGCGCCCGCCGGTGATCTGGCTGTCGAGATGGCTGCCGACCAGCACCGGCGGCAGCGCCTCGCGGCCGGCGAGCCGGGCGAACATGTTGCCGGCGCGGTCGATGCGCACCGCCAGCCCGCTCTCTTCGCACCAGCCGCGGAAGACGTCGCGCATGGCGCGGTCGTCGTCGCTGAGTGCCAGCCGGCGCAGCCCGCCCGCAGCACCCGGCCCGATCTCCGCCGAGCGCAGGATGGTCGACCACAGCCGGTCGCGGTCGATCGCGAGCGGCGGGTGCCGGGCGTCAGTCACGGCCATCGGCGAACGGCAGGACCGGCGCGGCGATGGTCCAGTGATCGCGCCCGGCCCAGTCGCGCTCGGGCACGAGCGCTTCGGCCCGCCGCTGCGCCGCGGTCACGGCCTGGGCCGCCTCGGCCTGGTCGATGGTGAGGCAACGGCCGTCGGCCACCACCTGGCGGCCGTCCACCCAGACCTCGCGCACCGCCCGCTCCGCGGCGGCGTAGACCACCGACTTCAACGGATCCCGCAACGGGTGCATCGCCGGCACGTCCAGATCGACGGCGACCAGATCGGCCTTCGCACCGGGCGCGAGCCGCCCGATGTCGCTGCGCCCGAGGAGGTCGGCGCCGCCGAGGGTCGCCGCGGTGAAGACGTCGCGGGTGCGCAGATCGACGACGTCCTGGCTCACCACGCGGGAGAGGTAGAGCGCGGTGCGCAGCTCCTCGAGCATGTTGTGGGGGTAGGTGTCGGTGCCGATGCCGATCCGCACCCCTTCGCGCAGATAGCGCCCGAGCGTCTGCATCGTGATGCCGCGACGCTGGAAGACGGTGGGGCAGTGGGCGACGGCGGTGCCCGTGTCGACGACGCGGGCGAGATCGCCCGTCCTGGGCCAGTGCGTGCTGCTGTGGTGGTCGAAGAAGATGCCGTGGCCGATGATCGTGTCGGGGCCGAGCACGCCCAGCTCGTCGAGCCACTGCACGGCGGTGAGACCCGAGCGGCGGGTCAGCTCGTGGAACTCGACGACGCTCTGCGCGGCGTGGATCTGCAAGGCCAGGCTGCGCTCGCGCGCCGCCTCGACGCTGTCGCGGATGAGCTCGCCGGTGCAGGTGTCGATCTGCGCGGGCGCGATCATGCCGGAGAGCCGGCCCGTGGGGTGGGCGGCGAGGCCGTCGACGAGGGCGAGCGCCTGGTCCATCGCCCGCCGTCCCGCCGCCTCGTCCCACGCGTACTCGACGACGTGCCCGTTCTTGGTGAACCAGCGCGCCGAGCGGTACATCGGCGCGGCGACGCCGCGGATGCCGCTCGCCGCCAGGGTGTCGATCCAGCCGTCGTAGGGCACCGAGAGGTCGACCAGCGTGGTGACCCCGCTCACCAGGAGCTCGGCCAGCGCCAGCCGCGCGCAGGCGACCATGCCCTCGCCGTCGGGACGGAAGATCGGCATGAACTCGAAGAGCGAGCTCATGTAGAGCCCGGGCGAGCCGAGCTCGTCCAAAAAGCCCTTGTTCATGGGCTCCGACAGCGGGTGGCTGTGGACGTTGACGAGCCCCGGCATGACGAAGCGCCGCCGGCCGTCGATCTCGACCTCCGCGGTGCCGGAAAAGTCGGGCCCGACATGGACGACGCGGTCGCCCGCGAAGGCGACGTCGACGTCGCGGCGGTAGACGTGGCCGCCCCGCTCGGCGTCGTAGGCCGCGACCCATGCGGCGTTCTTGATCACCGTCGTCGTCATCGCCCTCCCCCGCGCGAAGCGGCCCGGTTCGCCCGCGCCGGCGCGCCCGGGACGTGGCGCCGCACGGCCCTCAATCCGCGAGCCCGTGACGGTCGAAGGTGACCTTACCGCCCTTGAGCGTGAGCGCGCAGGCCGCCTCGCGCACCGCGTCGGGCTCGGCCGCGAGCAAATCGGTGTCGAAGACGGCGAGATCGGCGAGAAGGCCCGGCTCGAGCCGGCCCTTCACGTGCTCGGCGCGGCCGACATAGGCACCGTTGTAGGTGTAGGCGGCGAGCGCCTCCTCGGCCGTGAGCGCCTCCTGGCCGCCGAGGACGGTGCCGCGGTCGGTCCGCCGGGTGAGCATCGTGTAGAGGTTCGCGAACGGATCGCAGGCCGAGACCGGGCAGTCGCTGCTGGCGGCGGGATAGAGCCCGGCGCGGGTCCAGCGGCGCATCGGGTAGGCCGCCGCCGCGCGCTCCTCACCCAAGAGATCGACGTAGAGATCGCCGAAATCGTAGACGAAGACCGGCTGCGGCACCGGCTGGACGCCGAGCGCCGCCAGCCGACGGATCTGCTGCTCGTCGTTGAAGCCGCAATGCTCGATGCGGTGACGCCGATCGGGCCAGGGCCTGGCGGCGAGCGCCTTGGCGTAGGCGTTCAGCACCTGCTCGATCGCGGCGTCGCCGATGGCGTGGAGCGCCAGCTGATAGCCGCGCTCGTGGTAGTCCCGCACCAAGCCCTCGAGGACACGGTCCTCGAGGGTCAAAAGGCCGTAGCCGCCGCCCCGATAGCCGTCGCGCATCGCCGCCGTCCGCCCGCCGGCGCTGCCGTCGGTGAAGATCTTGACCGGTCCGACCATCAGCTCGTCGTCGCCGCTGCCGGTCACCAGCCCGGCCTCGAAGCAGCGCTCGACGATGCCCTGCTCACCGCCCAAGAGGCACAGGTCCACCCGCACCGGCAGGCCGCCCTCGCGCTGGGCGCGGTGATAGGCGGCGATCTCCTTGAAGCCGGCGCGCATGCCGACGGCGGCGTCCATGACGCTGGTGATGCCGAACGCGGCGCAGTGATCGCCCGCGCGGGCGATCGCGGCGACGAGGTCGGCCTCGGTCACGGCGGGCAGGACAGCCTTGATCGGGTCGCGGGCGGTCTCGGCCAGCAGGCCCGTGAGCTCGCCGTCGCGCACCTCGATCAACCCGCCGGGGGGCGATGGCGTCGCCACGCTGATGCCGGCCCGGGCGAGCGCCGGCGAATTGCACACGGCCAGATGGCCGCAGGCGCGCACGAGATAGACCGGATGCGCCGGTGCCACCGCGTCGAGCTCGAGGCGGGTGGGGTGACGGCCGACGTCGAGCTTGGCGTGGTCGTAGCCGCGACCCAGAACCCAGCTGCCGGGCGGCAGGCTCTCCGCCCGGCGGCGCACCGCCTCCAAGAGCGCGTCGAGGGTCGGCGCCGCCCGCGGGCGCAGGTCGAGCTCGGCCATCGCGAGGCCGAGCGGCAACAGGTGCATATGGGCGTCGTAGAAGCCGGGTGCGGCGAAGCGGCCGGCGAGGTCGATGATGCGGGTGTCGGGGCCCGCGAGGGCGTCGAGCTCGTCGCCGCCCGTGGCCAGCACGCGCCCGCCGAAGGTGGCCAGATGGCTGACCGTCGCGGCGCCGCGGCCGCACCAGATCCGGCCACGCCGCACGAGGGTTTCCGCCACGACACCGGCCAAGACACTCCCCTCCGCTTGAAGCTTTGCGCGACCGTAGCGCGCCGACCCCGCGGCGCAAGGGGGGCGCAAGGGCGGCGCCGGCCCCGGATCGCCGCGTCACCCGTGGGCGGCGAGGGCGTGGACCGGCCCGCCGGCGGCCGCGGCGTCGGCGGGGTCGTGGGTGACGAGGATGGTCGCGAGGCCGCGCTCGCGGACGCGGGCGAAGACGAAGCGGCGGATGTCGTCCTTTAAGGCCGCGTCGAGCTTGGCGAAGGGCTCGTCGAGCAACAGCGCGCGCGGCTCGGAGAGAAGCACCCGCAAGAGCGCCACCCGGGCCTGCTGGCCGCCCGAGAGGGTGGCCGGATCGCGCGGCGCAAAGCCGGCGAGCCCGGCGTCGGCGAGTGCGGCCTCGACCCGGCGCCGACGGGTACGGCGATCGCCTCCCGACGGCAGGCCGAAGAGCAGGTTGCCGGCGACCGAGAGGTGCGGGAACAAGAGCGGGTCTTGGAACAGCACGCCGATGCGCCGGCGCTCGGGCGGCAGCGCGGTCACGTCCTCGGCCCCCAGGCGGATGCGCCCCGTCAGCTCGAACGCCGGATCGAGCAGGCCGACGAGGGCGGCCAACAGCGTCGACTTGCCCGAGCCCGAGGGGCCCATGACGGTCAGCACCTCGCCCGGCGGCACGGTGACGTCGAGCTCGACGAGCGGCGTGCCGGCGAGGGCGATGCGGAGCGTGTCGAGGACCAAGGGCGGCGCGCTCACGGCCCCGTTCCCATGCCGCGGCGGCGGCGGAAGACCAGGCGCGGCACGCCGTAGGCGAGCCAGAAGCCGGCGAAGGGCAGCACCGACTGGGTGAGGCCGTAGGCGGCGGCGAGGCGGCGGTCGCCGCCGGCGGCGAGGGCGACCGCCTCGGTGGTGATCGTCGGCACCCGCCCGGCGCCCAAGAGCTGGGTCGGCAGGTATTGGCCGATGCTGACGGCGAAGCCGACGGCGGCGGCGGTGAGGACGGCACGGCTCAGCAGCGGCAGCCGCACGGTGAAAAAGGCCCGGCCGGGGCTCGCCCCGAGCGCGCGGGCGACCGCGCTCCAGCGCGGATCGAGGCGGCGATAGGCCTCGGCGAGCGCCAGATGGACGTAAGGGAGAACGAAGACGAGATGACCAGCGACGACGAGCGCGAGGCCGGGGCCGAGCCCCGCCCGCTCGGCCAGGAGCACGAGGCCGAAGAGGAAGGCCACCGCAGGGACCAACAACGGCAGGTAGAGGACGAGCCGGGCCGCGCGGCCGGCCTTGCGGCCGCGCCGGGTCTCGTGCTCGAGCGCGCCCACCACCAAAAGAACCGCCGCGAGGGTGGCGGCGAGGCCGACCAAGGCGGCGTTGGTGACGTGCTCGGGCGCGCCCGCGACCATCCACCAGGCCCGCGACGACCACGCCCCCGGCAGGGCCTCGGGAAAGCGCCAAAAGCCCGCGACCGACCAGAGCGCGAGGGCGACCAGTCCGCCCGCCGCGGCGGCGAGCGTGAAGGCGATGCCGCCCGCACCGACGGCCGCCACCACGCGGTCGCAGGCGCCCCGGCCGCCGCCGGTGAGCCAGCCGCGGGCGAGCCGCGCGGTCGCCACCTCCGCCAGCCGCCAGAGCGCCAGCGCGGTGAAGGTCACGCCCACCTGCAACAGCGCCGCCGCCGAGGCCGAAAAACGCATCTGGAGGTCGGGGTCGTTCATCCAGCGCAGGATCGCGACCGCCAGAGGCGGCGGCGTCGAAGGGCCGAGGATCAACGCCACCTCCACCGTCGAAGAGGCGTAGGCGATGACGGCGTAGAGCGGCAGGCGGAGCAGCGGGTAGAGCCGCGGCAGCACCACCTTGGCGAAGGCGGCGACCGGGCGGTAGCCCAGCATCCGCGCCACCGGCAGCGCCTCGCGAACGCCCGCCTGCGGCAGCACGGCGAGCGTCATCAAGAGGAGGAACGCCACCTCCTTGACGACGAGGCCGGCGATCATCGCGAGCCCCCACGGATCGCCGACGATCAAGAGATCCGGCGGGCGCTGCCAGCCGCTGAGCCCGGGCGAGACCAGGCGCGCGATGAGGCCGGACGGCGCCACCAGAAAGGCGAAGCCGATCGCGGCCGCCGCGTGCGGGATCGAGAGGATCGGGCTGAGGCTGCGCTCGACCCACGCGAAGGCGCGGGTGCGATGAAAGGCGGCGACGAAGGCGAGGACGACGGCGAGCGAGAGGGCGGCGCTGAGCAGACCCGCGAGCAGGCTCAAGCCCACCATCGCCGCGAGCCCGGGCGTGGCGAAGAGTTCGCGCCACGGTGCCAGCGAGACCGCGATGCCGCCGAGCGCCGGCAGCCAGCCGAAGGCGGGGGCGGCGATGCCGGCGAGCCCACCCAGCACCGCCACCGTCAGCGCGAGGACGGCGAGGCGCGGCGCCGCTTCGACGTAGAGCCGATACACGCGACGCGATCAGCGGGCGCCGTAGCGCTCGCGCCAGTCGTCCTCGAGGCGCGCCATCCAGCTCGGATGCGGCTCCGGCAGGGGCGCGCCGAGCGCCGACGGCGTCGGCGTGGCGACGCCGAGGTCGAGGGCCTCGAAGCGGTCGCGTTCCTCGGCCGCGAGGGCGTCCAGGTCGAGGACGGTGAAGCCACCCCAGACCGCGGGGTCCTGCTTTCTGGCCTGGGCCTCGGGCGACAGCAGGAAGTTGGCGACGACCATCGCCGCCGCCTTGGCGCCGCTGTTGAACGGGATGGCCGTGAAGTTGACGTTGCCGATGGTGCCGCCCTTGAGCGCGTAGCCGCGCACCGACGACGGCAGCTCGCCGGCCTCGATGGCGGCACTGGCCGCGACCGGGTCGAAGTCGAAGGCGATGGTGATCTCGCCGTCGCCCAACAGCCGCCGCAGCTCGCCGCCGTCGCTCGGAAAATCGCGGCCCCCGCGCCACAGGTTCGGGTGCAGCGCGTCGAGATAGTCCCACAACGGCGCCGTCATCGCCGCGTAGTCCGCGGCGTCGACCGGGTCGTCGAGCGGTGCGCGCTCGGGGGCGAGCGCGATCAGCGCCTGCTTCAAGAAGGTGCTGCCCAGGAAGTTGGGCACCATGGGATAGGTGAAGCGGCCCGGATTCGCCTCGGCCCATTCACCGAGCGCCGCGATGCTGCGCGGCGGGTCGGGCTCGAAGGCGCTGTCGTAGAAGAAGGTGAGCTGGGCCTTGCCCCAGGGCGCCTCGTAGCCTTCGACCGGGACGGTGAAGTCCTCGCGCATCGCCGGGTTGTCGTCGGGGTTGGTGAGCGCGAAGTTCGGCAGCGCCTCCGCCCACGGGCCAAAGAGGAGGTCTTGGCGCTTCATCGCCGCGAAATTCTCGCCGTTGATCCACATCAGGTCGACGGCGCCGTCCGTGGTGTTGCCGGCGACCTTCTCGGCGAGGACGCGGCTGACCGTGTCGGCGATGTCGCTCACCTTGACGTGGGTGAGCTCGATCGCGAAGCGGCGATCCACCTCGTCCGCGACCCAGGCGATATAGGCGTTGATGCGGGGCTCGCCGCCCCACGCCGCCCAATAGACCTGCTGGCCGCGGGCGGCGTCTTCGACCGCCGCCCAATCCGCCGGATCGGGGGCCTCGGCCTGGGCGGCCGTCGCCGCCAGCGCCAAGGCCGCGCCCAGGGTCCACCGTCTGAGTTCGCGCATGCCGCCCTCACCGTGCGGGCAAAGCCGTCGTGGCTTTAGCGAGGCCGCTCGCGAACCGCAAACGCCGGGCGATCACGTTCGCCGGCGTCCCCGGCACCGGCACGGCGGCCAGCCGCTCGCGCCCGCAGGGATGCTGCGGCTGGCGGAGATGTCGGCGTGCCCGCCGCGTTCGACGACGCGGCCGGTCCGCATCACCAGCACCGTTTCGGCCATCGCCTCGACGACGGCGAGCGCGTGGTCGATGACGACGCGGGCGAGGCCGAGCCGGCGCTGGAGATCCCTCAACAGCGCCGGCACCTGCGTCTTCATCGAGCCGTCGAGCGCCGCGACCGCCTCGTCGAGCCCGACCCGCGACGGCTCCCCTTCGGCGTCGAACGGCGTGCCGTCGGCGCTCACCTGCCGGCTCTCGGCGAGCGCCGGCTCGACCTCGAGGGTGCCGTCGGCGGCGCGCACCAACCCCTTTTCGAGGCTCACCAGAGGAGGGCCGCGAGGCGTTTGCGCTCGCTGAGAGCACGCGACCAGCGCGGCACGTCGCGGCGGCCCGGCCCGCAACGCGCACCCGCGCCCTGAGGGCCCCTGCTCGCGACGGCGGTGCGCGCCGCGCGGCGATGGCGACGTCGTCCGCGGCAGGCGGCGACGCGGCGCGTCGGCGCGCGCGGGATGCGGTGGCGCGCTTTTCGCCCGGCGCCGGCCTCGATACAATCCGGCCGCGGATGCAGCGAGGAAGGAGCGGCGCCATGGCTTCCATCCCCGAGCGGAGGCGACCCGAAACCCTCGCCGCGCGCCGCGGCGGGCTCGGCTGGCGCGGCCGCCTCCTCGTCGCCGTCGCCGTCGCCTTCGGCGCGGCGGTCGGCCTGATCGTCGGCGATCCGCGCGCGCGCTTGGCCGCCGACCCGGAGCTCGCGCAACTGCTGCGGGGCATGGCGCTCGTCAAGGCGCTCTTGATCGCGGTCGGGCTGCGCGTGCTCTGGTGGCGCTTCGGGCGCGCGATCGAGCCGGTGCGGGCGCGCGCCTACGTGGCCGGGCTCGCCTTCATGGCCTTCGCGGCGGGCCTGGCCTGGCAGCTCAGCTACCCCGCGGTCCTCACCCTCGCCTTTCACGGCGCGCTGTTGAGCCTGGGCGTGCTCGCCTGGCGCGACGGCGGTGTCGCCACGCCCGGACGGCGCTGATCCCCGCCCCGGCCTTGCCAAGCCGGCCGCGCTCCGCTATCCACCCACCTCGCGCCGGCGCCCGTAGCTCAATGGATAGAGCGTCTGACTACGGATCAGAAGGTTGGGGGTTCGAGTCCTCCCGGGCGCGCCATTAACTCCCTGATGATAAACGGTTTTTCCGCGCCGCCTCGAAGCGGCCCGCGAGTCGTGTAAAGCGGGTGTCAAGCGGTGTCCGGCGCCCTCAAGCGCGATACCCATCGACACAACCACCTCCGACCGCCTCGAACTCAGGCGCCGCGTCCGCCCGCGCCACCAGCATTCGAGCGACGACGACGCACGTCCGCGCGTCCGGCGTCTCAACAGAGCGCATATGCAGTCGGCCGGCCGGGTCGCGCACGATCACCCGGGCGATGTGCACGTGTCCCGCGGTCGGCCCGCCGTCCGCCGCGATGTCTCGCATCCCGCCGTCCGGCCGCACCGGCGGCGCGGTGTGCTGCTCGAGGATGTCGAGCGTCCGCGCGAGAGCCTGGCGGCTGCGGAGTAGCTTGATGCGAGCCTCGTGCAGCTCGCGCTCGATGATGAACGCTGGCGTCGCGGCGCCGATGACGAACGCGACGGCCGCGGCCACGGCGACGATCAGAGTGCGTCGCATGCGCTGGCCTCCTTCTTGTTGTCTGGTGCCTCCGGCGAGAGGCCAGGAGGACGCTCGATGCCGTGCGCCTGCAGGTGCCCCAGGTGAACCGCCCCGGCTTTACCGGAGGGACGAACTCTCCGAGGATTGCCAACCATGGACCAGAAGATCAGCAGGAAGCGGTACTCGCCTGAGTTTCGTGAACGCGCCGTGCGGCTGTTCCTGGAGCATCGGCGCGAGTACGCCAGTGAGATCGCCGCGCTGCGGGCGCTGGCCGAGAAGCTCGGGTGCTCGGCTGACAGCCTGCGCGTCTGGGTGCTTCAGGCCCAGCGCGATGCGGGCGAGCGGCCCGGGCCGACCAGCGCCGAGAAGGCCCGGATCAAGGAGCTCGAGCGCGAAGTGCGCGAGCTGCGCCAGGCCAACGAGATTCTGAAGAAGGCGTCGGCTTATTTTGCGCAGGCGGAGCTCGACCGCCCGTTTCGCAAATGACCGCGTTCATTGACGAATTCCGGGAGGAGTTCGGGGTCGAGCCGATCTGCCGCGTGCTGCCGATCGCCCCGTCGACTTACCATCAGCGTGCGCTCGAGGCCCGCAAGCCCGACCGCGCCTCGGCCCGTTCGAAGTCCGACGCCGCCCTGCGCGTCGCGATCGCCCGGGTCTGGGAGGAGAACCGCCAGCTCTACGGCGCCCGGAAAATCTGGCACGCCCTGCGCCGGGAAGGCTTCGACGTGGCGCGATGCGCCGTGGAGCGGCTGATGAAGGCGATGGGGATCAAGGGCGTGGTCCGGGGACGGAAGATCGTCACCACCAATCCCGACGCTGCGCGCCCCTGCCCGGACGACAAGGTCAACCGCGCGTTCGAGGCCGAGCGCCCGAACCAGCTGTGGGTCAGCGACTTCACCTACATCCCTACCTGGTCCGGCACGGTCTACGCGGCGTTCGTCATCGACGTGTTCGCCCGCCGGATCGTGGGCTGGCGCGTCTCCACCTCGATGTCGACCCAGTTCGTCCTCGACGCCTTAAACCAGGCAATCTTCCAGAGAAAGACGCACAGGAACAAGGACTTGATCCACCACTCGGATCGCGGATCGCAATACCTGTCGATCACCTACACCGAGCGTCTCATGGACGCCGGCATCGACCCGTCGGTCGGCACCGTGGGCGACAGCTACGATAATGCCTTGGCGGAAAGCGTCATCGGCCTGTTCAAGACCGAGGTCATCAACGCCCTCGGGCCGTGGCGCACCCTGCGCGACATCGAGTGGCAGACGCTGAAGTGGATCGACTGGTACAACAACCGCCGTCTACTCGCCCCCATCGGCTACATCCCGCCCGCCGAGGCCGAGCAGACCTACCACGCCAACCGCAACACCCTCAACCAAGCCGCCTGACCGTTGAACCAATCACCCTCCGGTAAACACGGGTGTTCAGCGACAACCACCGTGACCGGTGTCGACAGCCTCGGTGGCCGGTGG
>JBKHCM010000075.1:0-15491 GCA_046541805.1 Alphaproteobacteria bacterium | reverse complement strand
CGCGCGGCCCCGCGCCGGCGAGCGGGCGCGGGGCCGGGCGCGCCGGGCTGCCGGTGTCGCCGAACGCCCCCGGATCGGCGGTTTCTCTCGACCGCGCAGGGGCTTGGCGGCGATCAGGGGGCGCGGCGGCGGGGCTCAGGGCTCGACGAATTCGTCGCGGCGATAGCCCTGCAGGTAGAGCGCGCCGGTGAGGTCGGCGACGTCGAGGCGGATCGGTACCTGCGCGCGCACCGTCTGATGCGCCCGGTAGGCCACCCCGATGCCGGCGCGGGCGAGCATCGGCACGTCGTTGGCACCGTCGCCGACCGCGATGACGTCCTCGTCCAGCAGATCGTGGGCGGCGACGAGGCGCTCGAACTCGTCGACCTTGGCGCTGTGGTCCTGGATCGGCGGCACGATGCGGCCGGTGAGCCTGCCGCCTTCGAGCTCGAGGGTGTTGGCGCGGTCGTGATCGAAGCCGCAGCGCTCGCGGACGCGGCGGGTGAAAAGGGTGAAGCCACCGGAGACGAGCCCGGTGACCGCGCCGTGCGCCTTCATCGTCGCCACCAGCGTGCGGGCGCCTGGGCTCAACGGCGTGCGGGTCTCGGCGATGCGCTCGAGCGTCGCCTGCTCGAGGCCCTCGAGCAGCCCGACGCGCTCGGCCAAGGCCTCGGCGAAGGGGATCTCGCCGTTCATCGCCCGCTCGGTGATGGCGGCGATGCGCGCGCGGATGCCGAGGGCGTCGGCGAGCTCGTCGACGCACTCGACCTGGATGATCGTGCTGTCCATGTCGGCGAGCAGGAGCGGCTTGCGCCGGCCCTCGAAGGGAAGCGCGCAGACGTCCACCGGGACCCGATCGAGGGCATCGCGGACGCGGCGCCCGGACAGCTCGGGCGCCATCTCCAACGGGCCGAGCTCCGCCGCCTCGTCGCGGGCCAGCCACTCGATCTCGGTCTCGGGCAGGGCGCGGCGCGCCCGCTCGACCAGATCGGCGGTGAGCGGCATGGTCGCCGGCTGGGCGATGAGGCACACGACCGTGGACATGACACTCTCCCAATGGTGGTCCGAAGGCGCCGACGCTCGGGGGTTCTGCCTGATCGCGGGGACGACCGCGAGTGGCAAATCCGCGCTCGCGCTCGCGCTCGCCGAGCGAACGGGCGGCGTCATCGTCAACGCCGACAGCGTTCAACTCTACCGTAGCCTGCCGCTCTTGACGGCCCAGCCGACCGCGGCCGACCGCGCCCGCGCCGAGCATCGCCTCTACGGCATCCTCGCCGACGACGAGCCCTCTTCGGTCGCCCGCTGGCTGGATCTCGCCGCCGCCGCCATCCGTGACGTCCAGCCCCGGCTCGCCATCGTCACGGGCGGGACGGGC
Source organism: Alphaproteobacteria bacterium (assembly GCA_046541805.1). Classification (GTDB taxonomy): domain Bacteria; phylum Pseudomonadota; class Alphaproteobacteria; order Geminicoccales; family Geminicoccaceae; genus JAAAPF01. The sequence goes on along the minus strand of JBKHCM010000075.1, from coordinate 14,137 downwards.
TTCTACCTCGACGCCCTGCTGCACGGCCTGCCGGACGTGCCGGCGACGCCCCCCGAGCTGCGCGCGCAAAGCGAAGCACGCTTGGCGGCCCTCGGCCAAGAGGCCTTCGCGCGCGCGCTCGCCGCCCGCGACCCGCGGCTCGCCGAGCGCGGCCTGCCGGTCGACCGCCAGCGCCTGCTGCGGGCCTGGGAGGTGCTGGAGCTCGCCGGTCGCTCGATCGCGAGCTTCGGCGACGCCGATCGGCGCCGGCCCGAGCTGCCGCCCTGGCGTGGCGGTCTCGCCCTGGTGCCGCCGCCGGCGGTGACCGCCGCCCGCATCGAGCGCCGCTTCGACGCCATGCTGGCGGCGGGGGTGATCGCGGAGGTGGCGGCCTGGCGGGCGCGGGCCACCGCTGCCTCGCCGCTCGCCAAGGCCGACGGCGTGCGCGAGATCGCGGGCTATCTCGATGGCCGCTGGTCGCTCGCCGAGGCCCGGCGGGCCACCATCGTCAAGGTCCGCCGCTACGCCAAGCGGCAACGGACCTGGCTGCGCCATCGCCTCGGCGAGGTCGACGTCGTCGATGCCACCGGCGACGCGCTGGTGCGCGACGCGCTCGCCGGCTGAGCGGGGCGCGCGGATCACGCCGTCGCCGGTCGCGGCCGCCGGGGCGGGGGCGCGGCATCACGCCGAGCCGCGACCCATCGCCGCTGACCGCCGCAAAGCCGCGAAAGCGCGCGCCGCGCCCGCGCTCCCGGTTGACCGGGCCGGGCACGGCGGACTAGCTTCCGCTTCCCGTCGCGGCAGTGCGGCATAGGTCGCTTGCCGTGGCCGCGGGAACACGCGAAACCGGCGACAGCGACGCCAAGCCCGGAGATTCGGAGAGCGCCATGAGCGACGTGAAGGAACTCGCTCCCACCACGGATGCGACCCTGACGGGCGCCGAGGTGGTACTGAAGGCGCTCGTAGATCAGGGCGTGGAGCACATCTTCGGCTATCCGGGCGGCGCGGTGCTGCCGCTCTACGACGCCATCTTCAAGCAGAACAGCCTGCGCCACATCCTGGTGCGCCACGAGCAGGGGGCGGTGCACGCCGCCGAGGGCTACGCCCGCTCCACCGGCAAGGTGGGCGTCGTCATGGTGACCTCCGGGCCGGGGGCCACCAACGCCGTCACCGGCCTCACCGACGCGCTGATGGACAGCGTGCCGCTGGTCGTGCTCACCGGGCAGGTGCCGACCCACATGATCGGCAACGACGCCTTTCAGGAGGCGGACACCGTCGGCATCACCCGGCCCTGCACCAAGCACAACTACCTCGTCAAGGAGGCCGACGACCTCTCGCGGGTCGTCCACGAGGCCTTCCACGTCGCCCGCTCCGGGCGCCCCGGCCCGGTCGTGGTCGACCTGCCGAAGGACGTCGTCCTGGCGAAGACCACCTACCGTCCGGCCGACGAGCTCCCGCACAAGCACTACCAGCCGAAGCGGACGCCGTCGGCGGAGCGGATCGAGGAGGCGGTCGACCTGATCGCCCGCGCTCAGCGGCCGATTTTCTATGTCGGCGGCGGGGTGATCAACTCCGGCCGCGAGGCGTGCCAGACCCTGCGCGAGCTGGTGCGGGCGACGGGCTATCCGATCACCCAGACGCTGATGGGGCTCGGCGCCTATCCGGCGAGCGATCCGCAGTTCATCGGCATGCTCGGCATGCACGGCACCTTTGAAGCCAACATGGCGATGCACGGCTGCGATCTGATGATCTGCATCGGGGCGCGCTTCGACGACCGGGTGACCGGCCGGCTCGACGGCTTCTCGCCGCACTCGGTCAAGATCCACGTCGACATCGACCCGTCCTCGATCAACAAGAACGTGCAGGTCGAGGTGCCCATCGTCGCCGATTGCGGCGAGGCCTTGAAGGCCATGCTGGCCGCCTGGAAGCGCCGCGGTCATCAGCGGGATCCCGTCCGCATCGGCCCCTGGTGGCAGACCATCAAGGGCTGGCAGGCCAAGAACTCGCTGGGCTATCGGCGCTCGCCGACCACGATCAAGCCGCAATACGCGATCGAGCGCCTCTATCATTTCGTCAAGGACAAGGACTACTACATCACGACCGAGGTCGGGCAGCACCAGATGTGGGCGGCCCAGCACTTCCACTTCGAGGAGCCGTTCCGCTGGATGACCTCGGGCGGCCTCGGCACCATGGGCTACGGCTTCCCCTCGGCGATGGGCGTGCAGGTGGCGCATCCCGAGAGCCTCGTCATCGACATCGCCGGCGAGGCCTCCTGGGTCATGAACATGCAGGAGATGTCGACGCTGGTGCAGTACCGCCTGCCCGTGAAGTCGTTCATCTTGAACAACAGCTATATGGGCATGGTCCGCCAGTGGCAGGACTTCTTCCACGGCAACCGCCACGCCGAGAGCTACATGGACAGCCTGCCGGACTTCGTGAAGCTGGCGGAGGCGTTCGGTGCGGTGGGCCTGCGGGCGAGCACGCCGGACGAACTCGACGACGTCATCCGTGAGATGATCGCCGTGGACAAGCCGGTGATCGCCGACATCGTCGTCGACCGTGGCGAGAACGTCTATCCGATGATCCCGGGCGGTGCCGCCCACAACGAGATCATGCTCGCGCCCGAGGACCCCGACGCGCCGATCGAGGGGTCCGACGACGGCATGCCGCTCGTCTGAGCCCGAAAGACCGGACGCGTGCTCTACGAACAACGCACCAAGGCGGAGGAAATCCGCCGCCACACCATCGCCGTGCTGGTCGACAACGAGCCCGGCGTGCTCGCTCGCGTCATCGGGCTCTTCTCCGGGCGCGGCTACAACATCGACAGCCTGACGGTGGCCGAGGTCGACCGCGCCGAGCATCTCTCGCGCATCACCATCGTGACCACCGGCACCGAGCAGATCATCGAGCAGATCAAGGCGCTGTTGGCCAAGCAGGTGCCGGTGCGCCGGCTCGCCGATCTCACCGTCGAGGGCGAGGTGGTCGAGCGCGAGCTCGCCCTCGCTAAGGTCGCCGGCGACCGGACCCGTCTCATCGACGCCCTGCGGGTGGCGGATTTCATGGGAGCGCGGCTGATCGACCGGACCGTGGACACCCTTACCTTCGAGGTGACCGGCTCGAGCGAGGACATCGACAGCTTCCTCCGGCTGCTCGAGCCCGCCGAGGTCAGCCGCGCCGGCGTGGTCGCCATGGCGCGCGGCACCCGTACGCTGTCGCCGCAGATCTGAGCGACCCCCAACGCGCCGAAGAGCGCCACGCCGCAAGGACGACAACCGATGCGCGTTTACTACGACACCGACGCCGACCTGAACCTCATCAAGACCAAGAAGGTGGCGGTGATCGGCTACGGCTCCCAGGGCTTCGGGCACTCGAACAACCTGAAGGATTCCGGGGTCGAGGCGGTCGCGATCGGCCTCAAGGCGGGCTCGGCCACGCGCGCCCGCGCCGAGAAGGCCGGCTTCAAGGTCATGACCGCCGGTGAGGCGGCCGCCTGGGCCGACATCGTGATGGTGCTCACCCCCGACGAGCTGCAGGCCGACCTCTACGCCCAGGAGCTCGCGCCCAACATGCGCGCGGGCGCGGCGTTGATGTTCGCCCACGGCTTCAACGTCCATTTCCGCTTGATCGAGCCCCGCTCCGACATCGACGTCTTGATGATCGCGCCCAAGGGCCCGGGTCACTTGGTGCGCGCCGAGTACCTCAAGGGTGCCGGCGTGCCGACGCTGTTGGCGATCCACCAGGATGCCTCGGGCAACGCCCACGACATCGGCCTCGCCTACGGCGCCGCCATCGGCGGCGGCCGCGCCGGCATCATCGAGACGACCTTCCAGGAGGAGGTGGAGACCGACCTCTTCGGCGAGCAGACCGTCCTCTGCGGCGGGCTCTCCGCCCTGATCCAGGCCGGCTTCGACACCCTGGTCGAGGCGGGCTACGCCCCGGAGATGGCCTATTTCGAGACCGTCCACGAGGTCAAATTGATCGTCGATTTGATCTACGAGGGCGGCCTCGCCAACATGCGCTACTCGATCTCGAACACGGCCGAGTACGGCGACTACAAGACCGGGCCGCGGCTCGTGACCGAGGAGACCCGGGCCGAGATGAAGCGGGTGCTGGCCGACATCCAACAGGGCCGCTTCGCGCGCGACTGGGTCTTGGAGAACAAGGCCGGCCAGGCCGAGTTCAAGGCGCTGCGCGCCCGTCACGCCCAACACCCGCTCGAGCCCGTGGGCGAGAAGTTGCGCGCGATGATGCCCTGGATCGGCGCCAACAAGCTGGTCGCCGGCACCAAGGACTGAGGCGCGCACGCCCGCAAGCCGGTCAACCCTTTGACCGCGAAGGGAAAACCGGCTCCTTGGCTTCGTTTTCCGAAATCCGCCGCGCGGCGTCGAGCTCCCGCCGCGCGCGCCGGAGGGTCGCGAGCGCCTCGCCGCGGTAGCGGTCGAGCCCGCTCAACCGGCGCAGGGCCGCCGGGTCGACCGGTAGCGCGCCGGCGCGGTCGCCGCGTTCGTCGCGGACGCCGCTCTCGAGGCGGTCGATCCGATCGAGGCGCGCGAGCGCCCGCGCCATCCGCTCGACGATCCCGGCCTCCAGGTGATCGCGCGGCCGTAACGCCTGCTCCAGCCCCGTGCGGTGCGCCTCGGCCTCGCCACGCTCGCGCGGGTCGACCACGTCGCCGGCGGCGAGGCCGTGGCGCCGCGCGTTGCGCGAGGCGCGCGCCTTGCCTTCGGCGGTCTTGGGCCCGGTCGAGCGCTGCGCGTTGCGGCGGTTACGGTCGCGGACGGCGATTTGCTTGCGCGTGAGGCGGCGCGGCATGGGGCGGTTTCCGGTCGTTCGCCCCGATGCTCGCACGAATAGGCGCAAAATCCTATATGGCCGAGAGTCCAAGCCCGCGTGCGATGGCCCGACGGCGCGTCCGCCGGACCGTGGCCCGGACCGGCGCGCCGCCGCTCGCAACGAAAACGGGGCGGCCCTGCCCCGGGGCCGCCCCTGCGCCGCGCCCGCGCGTCGCTCAGGCGGTCGCGGTCGCCGCCTTCCTGCCGCGATAGGCCGTGTAGCCCACACCCGCGAGCCCCGAGATCATCAGCCACGCCGCCGCGGGCAGCGGGACGACGCTGTCGTCGATCTTCACCTGGAAGCCGGGGCGCGCGGCGAAATCATCACCGGTCAGTTCAGCTTGACCGGTCAAACTCCAATCATCGCTGAGGTTTGCGTAGTTGAAGCCGATATAGTTTTCGACGTTCGAGCCGGTACCGCTGTCAAGCTCCCCGCTCAACAGCCCGGTATCATTTCCATCTGCGTCCTCGAACGCGAGGTCCCGAAGGATCGTTCGAGAGTTCTCCGCGCCCGCAACCCGGACGAACACGCTGTTGGCGCCGCTAAAGTCCGCTTCTTTCGAGAGATCGAACAGCGTGTCCGACTCACGCGTACCGCGGAATGTGAAGTTGGCTTGGTCATAAGAAACGGTGAAATCGACGGGGCCATCCTGCCAATTCACGTTGAAAGCGGAGCCAACGTTTGAACCAGCGGGGGCGATCGTCGGGACGCCAACCTGTGCTTGAGCACCTGTTCCGCCGTCTATCCCCTGGGCTTCGGCGATCGTGCCGCCGGCGAAAGGCGAGGCTAGGAACTCGGCGTCGCTGTCGAAGGTGACGGCCGCCTCGGCGGACGTGGCGGTGAGGGCGAGGGCGGCGGCGACGCCCAGCGCGTAATGACGTGGCTGCACGTCGTGTTTCCCAGGAACAGCTCTTGCACGAGTGCCTTCGGAGCGTTGGATCTCGCGTCGGCGCGGCCGCAGGTATCGCCGCCGTCATGTTTGGTCAAGAGAAACTGAAGTTACGCTGCGGCAACATCCGCTTCATGCGGGCCGCCACGCGGGTCGGTGACCCGCGTGGCGCGCTCGCGAGGCGGCTTAGAGCGGGGCGTTGACCCGCTGGCGGTCGCGCGGCGGCGGCGCTTTCACCGCTGCGCGCAAACTCAAGAAATGGTAAATCTCCGGCTTTCGCCTGGAGCGGCGCTCGGCGCCGGCGCAGGGCGTGCGGTCGGTGCGGTGGGACCCTTTACTTCGCCGGGCGATTTGGCTTTGATGCGCCCGGCAGCGATGCCGCACCGGAGACCGCGTTCCCCATGGCCGATGCCGACATCATGATCCGACGCCGCGCGACCCTCGCGCCTCGGCGCTCTTCGCTGTCGGGCCTGCCGCTGCTTTCGGGTCTCGGGCTTCGACTTAGGAGCCCCTGAGCCGTGCCGCTCCGCCGAGCGCGCGCTCAGGGGACGATGTCGACCCGGACCTCATCCCGACCCGAAAGCGACCGACCATGACCACCGCCAACGACCGCTTGATCATCTTCGACACCACCTTGCGCGACGGCGAGCAGTCGCCCGGCGCGTCGATGACCGTGCCGGAAAAATGCCGGATCGCCGAGATGCTCGACCAGATGGGCGTCGACGTCATCGAGGCCGGCTTCGCCGTCGCGTCCGAGGGCGACTTCGAGGGCGTCAAGGCCGTGGCCGAGCTCTGCCGGAACTCGGTGGTCTGCTCGCTGGCGCGCGCCGGCGAGCGCGACATCGACCGCGCGGCGGAGGCGCTCGAGAAGGCGCGGCGCAAGCGCATCCACACCTTCATCTCCACCAGCCCGCTGCACATGAAGGTCAAGCTGCAGATGGAGCCGGAGGAGGTGCTCGGCTGGATCAAGTCCAGCGTGACCCGCGCGCGCCGCTACACCGACGACGTCGAGTGGAGCGGCGAGGACGGCTCGCGCACCGACCCCGACTTCTTGATGCGCTGCATCGAGACGGCGATCGCCGCCGGGGCGACGACGGTCAACATCCCCGACACGGTGGGCTACGCCTATCCCGAGGAGTTCGCCGACCTGATCCGGCTGATCCGGAACTCGGTGCCGAACATCGACCGGGCGGTGATCTCCGTGCACTGCCACAACGACCTCGGCATGGCGGTGGCCAACAGCCTGCGCGCGGTCGAGGCCGGGGCGCGGCAGATCGAGTGCACGATCAACGGCATCGGCGAGCGGGCCGGCAACGCCGCGCTCGAGGAGGTGGTGATGGCGGTCAAGACCCGCCAGGACCGCCTCGCCTACGCTCTCGATCTCGACACCACGCAGATCATGAAGCTGTCGCGGCAGGTGAGTGCCACCACCGGCTTCCCCGTCCAGCCCAACAAGGCGATCGTCGGCAAGAACGCCTTCGCCCACGAGAGCGGCATCCACCAGGACGGGATGCTCAAGAACGCCCAAACTTATGAGATCATGAAGCCCGAGGACATCGGGCTCGCGAAGTCCAGCCTGGTCATGGGCAAGCACTCCGGGCGGCACGCCTTCAAGACCAAGCTGAAGGAGCTGGGCTACGCGCTCGGCGACAACGCGATGATGGACGCCTTCCAGCGCTTCAAGTCGCTCGCCGACAAGAAGAAGGAGGTGTTCGACGACGACATCGTGGCGCTGGTGGACGACGAGATCGGCCAGCGGGACCAGCGGGTGAAGTTCGTGAGCCTCGAGGTGCGTTGCGGCTCCGAGATCAAGCCCCGGGCCGCGCTCACCCTCGACGTCGACGGCGAGCGCAAGGGCGCGGCGGCCGAGGGCGACGGGCCGGTCGACGCCACCTTCGCCGCCATCAGGGCGCTCGTGCCGCACGAGGCCAAGCTGCCCCTCTTTCAGATCAACGCGGTCACCGAGGGCACCGACGCCCAGGCCGTCGTGACCGTCCGGCTCGAGGAGGAGGGCAAGACCGTCGCCGGCATGTCCGCCGACACGGACACGCTGGTCGCCTCGGCGCGGGCCTATCTCGCCGCGCTCAACAAGCTCATGGTCAAGCGGGACAAGACCGCGCCGACCGCCCTTTCGGCGTGATGGACTGACGCGGGCGTCGCGAACGTCCTCGCGCTAAGGTAGAAGACGAAACCACGCCTCCTGCGTGGTTTCGTTCGTTCGTCCGCCGATCCCACGGGAGCCCCGATGTTCGCACGCCTTTTGGGCCTGTTCTCCGCCGACATGGCGATCGACCTCGGCACCGCCAACACCCTCGTCTACGTCAAGTCGAAGGGCATCGTCCTCAACGAGCCCTCGGTCGTGGCGATCGCCAGCCAGAAGGGCCGCAAGCAGGTGCTCGCGGTGGGCGAGGAGGCCAAGCTGATGGTCGGCCGCACCCCCGGCAACATCGAGGCCATCCGCCCCTTGCGCGACGGCGTCATCGCCGACTTCGAGGTCGCCGAGGAGATGATCAAGCACTTCATCCGCAAGGTGCACCAGCGGCGCAGCTTCGCGAGCCCGCGCGTGATCATCTGCGTGCCGTCGGGCTCGACGGCGGTCGAGCGCCGCGCCATCCAGGAGAGCGCCGAGAGCGCCGGCGCCCGCCGCGTCTTCTTGATCGAGGAGCCGATGGCGGCGGCGATCGGGGCCGGGCTGCCGGTGACCGAGCCCACCGGCTCGATGGTGGTCGACATCGGCGGCGGCACCACCGAGGTGGCTGTCCTCTCCCTCGGCGGCATCGTCTACGCCCGCTCGATCCGCGTCGGCGGCAACAAGATGGACGAGGCGGTCATCCAGTACATCCGGCGCCACCACAACCTCTTGATCGGCGAGGCGACCGCCGAGAACATCAAAAAGCTGATCGGCTCGGCGTGCCTGCCCGAAGACGGCAACGGCGACGTCGTCGAGATCAAGGGACGCGACCTGATGAACGGGGTGCCCAAGGAAATCGTGATCTCCGAGCGTCAGATCGCCGAGAGCCTCGCCGAGCCGGTGAGCCAGATCGTCGAGGCGGTGAAGGTGGCGCTCGAGCACACCGCGCCCGAGCTCTCCGCCGACATCGTCGACAAGGGCATCGTCTTGACGGGCGGCGGCTCGCTCTTGGGCAATCTCGATTTCGTCTTGCGCCACGCCACCGGACTGCCCGTCAGCCTGGCCGAGGAGCCGCTCACCTGCGTGGCGCTGGGTACAGGGCGATGCTTGGAGGAAATGAGAACCTTGCGCCACGTTCTTCACACGGCGTATTAATCTTACCACTGTCGGTGGAAGCGCGCGCTTTGGTGTGACGTTAACGCCGCCGAGCGAGAAGAGACGTGGGCCGTTCTCGCCTCGATCCTTCGGAGCAATCCGTGACCCACCTGCGCCGCGCGTCCTTCGCGTCGATCGTCCTGCCGCCGCGCGGTTGGTTCGAGCGCGCGAGCTTCGGCGGTCTGATCGGTCTGGCGCTGATCCTGCTCCTGCTCGGCCGCGCGCAGGTCGGCGTCGTCGAGCAGGCCACCCATGCCGTCCGCGACGCGCTGACGCCGGTGATGACCGCCGTGGCCCGGCCGTCGGCGGCGATGCACGACGGCTTCGCCTGGATCGGTCGGCAATTCGCGCTCGCCGAGGAGAACGCGCGCCTGCGGGCCCAGGTGGAGCGGCTCTCGCAATGGCGCGCCGAGGCCACCCGCCTCGAGGTCGAGAACGCCTCCCTGCGCGAGGTGCTCCACGCCCAGCGCCGGCGTCCGGTCCCGATCGAGCGCACCGCCACGGTCGTGGCCGACAGCCGCAGTCCCTTCGTGCACACGCGGCTGTTGGACACAGGTTCCCGCGACGGCGTCGAGCAGGGGATGGCGGCGATGGCCACCGGTGGTCTCGCCGGCCGCGTGGTCGACGTCGCCCCGCACAGCGCGCGGCTGTTGCTGTTGACCGACTTCAACTCTCGGTTGCCGGTGCTGGTGTTGCCGTCGCGCGACCCCGCCATCCTCTCCGGCGACAACGGCCCGTTGCCGCGCCTCGACTTCATGCCGCTCACCCCGCAGGTCCAAGCCGGCGATCGGGTGGTGACCTCCGGGGCCGCCGGGTTGTTGCCGGTGGGGCTGCCCGTCGGCCAGGTGGTGCGTGACGAGGCGGGGGCGCTGCGGGTGCGCCCGGCGCTCGACGTGCGGGATCTGCGGCATGTCCGCCTGGTGCGCTCGCCGCCCTTGCCGGCGGACTTCGGCGCGGGCGTGGCCGAGCGGGGCGCCGGCGCCCCGCGCCGCGGCGGCTAGCCGCGAGGCGCGCCGTGGAGCCGAACGCCAGCGGGCTCGAGCGGCGGCTGCGGGAGGCGCTGCCGGTGCTGCTGGCGCTGTTCGTCGTGCTGGTCGATCTGGCGCCGCGGCCGGCCGGCGGCGGTGGTGGGCTCGCCCCCTTCCTGACCGTGGCGGTGGTCTATTTCTGGAGCGTCTACCGCCCGGATCTGATGACGTCGCCGGCGGTCTTCGCGATCGGTCTCGTCTACGACGTGCTGAGCGGCCAGCCGCTGGGCGGCACCGCGCTGGCCCTGCTCTTGGGCCGCGGCGTGCTGATCGCGCGGCAGCGGTTCTTCTACGCCAAATCCTTCAGCGTGATCTGGGCGCTCTTTTTGTTGTGGGCGCCGGCGGTGGAGCTCGTGCGCTACGTCGCGGCGGCGAGCCTGATGGGCGCGCTGGTCGACCCGCGGCCCCTGGTGGTGCAGTGCGCCTTGACGGTGGCCCTCTACCCAGCGTTGAGTTGGCTTCTGGTGCGCCTTTACGGACAGGTTCGGGTGCCGGCCTATGCAGAACCCTGAAGCCGAACGGACACGCGTCTTCACCCGGCGCCTCGCGCTGTTGGGTGGAGCCAAGCTCGTCGCCTTCGGCGCGCTCGGCCTCCGCCTGCACCAGCTGCAGGTTCGCGACGCCTCGGAATTCGCCCTCGAGGCCGAGGAGAACCGCGTCAGCCAGCGCCTGTTGATGCCCGCGCGCGGACGCATCCTCGACCGCACCGGCGAGCCGCTCGCCGACAATGTGCCGGTCTACCGCGTCCGGGTCGTCCGCGAGCAGGCGCGCGACGTCGCGGCCGTGTTGCGCGCGCTCGCCGAGATCATCGACCTGCCCGAGGCGCGCCGCGCCGAGATCGTGGCCCAGGCACAAGCCCGCGCCGCCTTCGTGCCGGTGCCGGTGCGCGACGATCTGAGCTGGGACGAGGTCGCCGCGGTCGCGGTCCACGCCCCCGATCTTCCGGGGATTCGCCTCGATTCGGGCCTCGTGCGCCGCTACCCCTACGGTGGCGAGTTCGCCCACATCCTGGGCTATGTCGGCCCGGTCGACGAGCGCGCGCTCGTCGCCGACGGCGACGCGTTGTTGCGCGTGCCGGACCTCAGGATCGGCAAGAGCGGCATCGAGCGCGGCTACGACGAGCCCCTGCGCGGCAAGGCGGGCCTGTTGCAGATGGAGGTCAATGCCGACGGCCGCGAGATCCGCGAGCTGCGCCGGCGGCCGGGCACCGGCGGCGCCGACGCCGAGCTCACGCTCCACGCCGAGCTGCAGCGCTACGCCCATCGCCGTCTCGCCTCCGAGCTCAGCGCCAGTGCGGTGATCCTCGACGTGCACACCGGCGAGGTGCTGGCGATGGTGTCGGTGCCGAGCTTCGCTCCCGGTGTCTTCGTCGACGGCGTGAGCCGCGCCCAGTGGAACGACTGGCAGAGCGATCCGCGCGCGCCGCTGGCGAACAAGGCGACCGCGGGGGTCTACCCGCCGGGCTCCACCTACAAGATGATCACCGCGCTCGCCGCCCTCGAGCACGGGGTTATCGACAAGGAGACGACGTACTACTGCCCGGGCTTTCTGCAGATGGGGCGGGCGCGCTTTCACTGCTGGCGATCTTGGGGGCACGGCTCGATGGCGCTGGTGGAGGCGCTGGCGCAGTCCTGCGACGTCTTCTTCTACGAGGTCGGCAAGCGTGTCGGGATCGACGCCCTGGCGGCGATGTCGCGGCGCTTCGGCCTGGGCGGGCCCACCGGGATCGATCTGCCGAACGAGCGCGAGGGGCTGGTTCCCACCCGCGCCTGGAAGGAGGAGGCCACCGGCGAGGCCTGGCAGCCGGGCGAGACCGTCGTCTCCGCGATCGGCCAGGGCTTCGTCGCGGCGACGCCGCTGCAGCTCGCGGTGATGACCGCGCGCCTCGCCAACGGCGGCTACGCGGTCGAGCCCTGGCTCGTGCGCCCGCCGATGGGCCGCGCCGCCCCCGCCGCGCCGGCGCCGTCCTTGGGCCTTTCGCCCCTGTCGCTGGGGCTCGTCCGCGAGGGCATGTTCGCGGTCGTCAACGGCCGGCGCGGCACCGCCCGCGAGCAGAAATTGCTGAGCGACACCCATCGCATGGCCGGCAAGACCGGCACCTCGCAGGTGAAGCGCATCACCCGTGCCGAGCGCGCCGCGGGGCTCCACAAGCGCAAGGACAAGCCCTGGCGGGACCGCCACCACGCCCTGTTCGTCGCCTTCGCGCCCTACGACGCGCCGCGCTACGCCCTCTCGGTGGTGGTCGAGCACGGCGGCAGCGGCAGCCTGAGCGCGGCCCCGATCGCCCGCGACCTCATGCAGAAGACGCTCGACCTCGACCCGACCGGCAAGCGCGCCACCGCCGCCGACCACGGGCCGTCGCGCGTGACGGTGCCGCGCCTTGCGGGGTGAGTTCGCCGCGGAAGCGCCGGCGCTGCCCGATAAGCTGGCGCGGGTGAGCTGGGGCTACGTCGCGGCCATCTTGGCCTTGGGCGCCATCGGCTACGCCATGCTCTACTCCGCCGCCGGCGGCAGCCACGAGCCCTGGGCCTGGCGCCACGCCGTGCGCCTCGCCTTCGGCGTGCTGGTCATGCTGTTCGTGGCCCTGGTCGACCCGAGGCTGTGGCATCGCCTCGCCTACCTCGCCTATGCCGGCGCCTTCGCCGCGTTGGTGGGGGTCGAGGTCATGGGCTCGCTCGCCAAGGGCGCGCAGCGCTGGATCGATCTGGGCTTCGTCCAGCTGCAGCCGTCGGAGCTGATGAAGATCGCGCTGGTGCTGGCGCTCGCGCGCTATTTCCACGGCGCGACGCTGGCCCAGGTGGGGCGGCCGCTGTTCCTCCTGCCGCCGGTGGCCATGATCGCCGCCCCGGCGCTCTTGGTCCTCAACCAGCCCGACCTCGGCACCGCCGTCATGCTGCTCGCCACCGGCGCCGTGGTCCTCTTCCTCGCCGGGGTGCGCTGGTGGAAGTTCGCGCTGGTCGGCGGCGGCCTGGCGGCGGCGCTGCCGGTGATCTGGGGTCAGCTTCACGCCTACCAGCGCCAGCGGGTGCTCACCTTCCTCGACCCCGACCAGGACCCGTTGGGGTTGGGCTACCACATCATCCAGTCGAAGATCGCCCTCGGCTCCGGCGGCCTCTGGGGTAAGGGCTTTCTCGAGGGCACCCAGGCCCAGCTCAGCTTTTTGCCAGAAAAGCACACCGATTTCGTCTTCACGATGCTGGCCGAGGAGCAGGGGTTCGTGGGCGGGATCGCGGTGCTGGCGCTCTATCTCGTGGTCTTCTTGATGGGCCTCGCCTTCGCGCTCCGCACGCGCTCGCAGTTCGGCCGGCTGGTGGCGGCGGGGGCGTCGGTCACGTTCTTTCTCTACGTCGTGATCAACGGCGCGATGGTCACGGGCCTGATCCCCGTCGTCGGCGTGCCGCTGCCGCTGATCTCCTACGGCGGCACCGCGATGATGACGGTCATGGTCGGCTGCGGGCTCGCCCTCGGTGTCGACGTCCACCGCGATCTCTACATGCGCAGGCATCCGGACGACGATCTGTAGCGCGGCGCCAAGCGTTGACGGCGCGGGCACCGCACCTGCTAAACCCTTGTCCATGACGATGATGGTTCGCGAGGTGTACGTGGCGCTCAAACGCGCCGACGTCGACGACGATACCGCCGCCGCGGCGGCCACGGCCGTGGCGCCGGCGAGCGACGTCGCGACGAAGGACGACATCGCCGCCTTGCGCGCCGACTTCGAGACGCTGCGCGCCGACGTGAACGTCCAGATCGCCGAGTTGCGCACCGAACTGCGCACGGAGATCGCCGGCGCGCGCACGGAGATCGCCGGCGTGCGCGGGGATCTGGAAGGCCGCGCCGGCGGCTTGCAGACCCAGATCGCCGACTTGCGTGCCGAACTGCTGACGGAGGTCGCCGAACTGCGCGGAGATCTGGAAGGCCGCGCCGGCGGCTTGCAGACCCAGATCGCCGAGTTGCGCGCCGAACTGCGCACGGAGATCGCCGGCGTGCGCACGGAGATCGCCGGCGTGCGCGGAGATCTGGAAGGCCGCGCCGGCGGCTTGCAGACCCAGATCGCCGATTCGCGCGCCGAACTGCTGACGGAGGTCGCCGAACTGCGCGGAGATCTGGAAGGCCGCGCCG
>JBKHCM010000074.1:0-15527 GCA_046541805.1 Alphaproteobacteria bacterium | reverse complement strand
CCACGCTCGGCGTCGAAGGCATCACGGTGTCGCCCGGCTACGCCTACGAGCGCGCCCCGGATCAGCAGCACTTTCTCAATCGCCAGCAGACGAAGAATCTCTTTCGCGACGTCTTCCGCCTCGGCAAGAAGCGCGGCTGGGTCTTCAACCAGTCTTCGCTCTATCTCGACTTCCTCGCCGGGAACCAGGACTACCGGTGCACGCCGTGGGGCAACCCGACGCGCAACATCTTCGGCTGGCAACGCCCTTGCTACCTGTTGAGCGAAGGCTACGCCAAGAGCTTCAAGGAGCTCATGGAAACCACGGACTGGGACGCCTACGGCACCGGCAAGTACGAGAAGTGCGCCGACTGCATGGTCCACTGCGGCTTCGAGCCGACGGCGGTGAACGACATGGTGGCCAAGCCGTGGAAAGGCCTGCGCTTGGCGATGACGGGAATCGAGACCGAAAAGCCGATGGTCCCGGAAATCGACCTATCGAACCAGCGGCCCGCGGCCTACGTCTTCGACCGGCACGTCAAGGAAGCGCTCGAGAAGCCCCTGCCGGGCGAGGCGCGCCAGCCCCGCCGCCGCGTCTCTTAAGCGCGCGCGCGCCCGCGCGGTGTCGCGCGCGCTCGCCGCGAGCAGCGGCCAGTCGGTCGGATAGCGCAGCAGCGTTGCGGTCGTCGTCCGGAAATCGAGGGTTCCGTCCGGCCGCGCCGCGCGCGCCGCGAGCCGCGGCAGCGGCCGCTCCGCCGGGTCGGCGACGACGCGGACGACGAGCGCCGGCAGGCCGTGGCGCCGCGCCGTCGCGAGGACCGGCGCGCTCTCCATGTCGACCGCGATCGCACCGCTGTGCGCCGCCGCCGCCTCTTTCTCGGCCAGGGCGAGCAGCGGCGTGGTCGCGGCCCAAAGCGTCCCGGTGCATGCGCCGAGATGCTCCGCGGCCGGCGCCGCCTCGAGCCTCCACCCCGCGTCGGCGGCGACAACGCGATCGGCCACGATCACCGTGCCGGGCGCGAGCCCGCGCGCGAGCCCGCCCGCGAGCCCGAAGCTCACCAGCGCCCGCGCGCCGTCGTCGACCAGTGTCGCGGCGGCGAGGCGGGCGGCCTCGCCGAGGCCGGTCGCCACGGGTGGAGCGCCCGCGCCCCAGCCGGTGCGGAAATCGCGGGCCTCGAAGACGAGGCCGGTCACGATGCCGATCACCTCAGATGCCGTAGGCGACCTCGCGGGTATTGCTCCGCTTGAGGTTGCGGTAGCGCGCCAACGCCCAGAGCGGGAAATAGTGCGCGTAGCCGTGATAGCGGAGGTAGAACACGCGCGGGAACCCCACCGCCGTGTACCACGGCTCCTGCCAAGCCGAGCCCTGGCGCGGGTGCTGCATCAAAAAGCGCACGCCGCGGGCAACGGCGTCGCTATCGACCTCGCCGGCCGCCATCAGGCCGAGCACCGCCCAGGCCGTCTGCGACGGCGTGCTGGCCTTGGCCTCGCCGCGGTGCTCGGCCCAGTACGTGGCGCCGTCCTCACCCCAGCCGCCGTCGTCGCGCTGCATCGCGCGCAGATAGTCGACGGCACGGCGCACCGTCGGGTCGTCGTGGGGCACGCCGAGGGCGTTGAGCGCGTTCAAGACGGACCAGGTGCCGTAGATGTAGTTGGTGCCCCAGCGGCCGAACCAGCTGCCGTCGGCCTCCTGCTCGCGCCGCAGATAGTCGAGCCCGCGCGCCACCGCCGGGTGGTCGGCAGGATAGCCGAGCTGCGCCAAAAAGCCGAGGCAGCGACCGGTGACGTCGGCCGTCGGCGGATCGAGGAGCGCGCCGTGATCGGCGAAGGGGATGTGGTTCAGGTAGTGGCGGGTGTTGTTGGCGTCGAAGGCGGCCCAACCGCCATTGTCGCTCTGTAGGCCCAAGATCCACTCGGCCGCGCGTTCCACCGCCTCGCGGTTGGCGGGATCGCCCGAGCGGTCCAGCGCCATGCCGATGACGGCGGTGTCGTCGATGTCGGGATAGTCCGGGTTGGCGTATTCGAAGGCCCAGCCGCCCGGGCGCACGTCGGGCCGCTGCACCGCCCAATCCCCCTTGTGCTCGAGCACCTGGCGCTCGCGTAGCCAGCGGGCGGCGTCGGCGTCGACCTCGCCCTCGGCCTCGGCGAGCGCGTGCATGGCGAGCGTCGTGTCCCACACCGGCGAGACGCAGGGCTGCACGAAGCGCCGGCCGGCCTCGTCGTCGGTGACGAGCTTTTTGAGGCTCGCCATCGCCGTCGCCCGGTCGGGATGGTCGACCGGGTAGCCGAGCGCGTCCATCGCCATGACGCTGTTGGCCATGGCCGGGTAGATCGCACCGAGGCCGTCCTCGCCGTTGAGCCGCTCGGTCATGAACGCGACGGCGGCCGCGATCGCGCGCCGGCGCGTCGCCTTGGGAAACCAGGGCTCGACCCGCTTCAACACGGCGTCGAGCGTCAAGAACGCGGCGCCCTGCCACGAGCCCGTGGGATTGCGCAGATAGCCACGCTCCTCTTCGGGCGGTGTGGTGAAGAGCTCGCGCACGCCGATGCCTTGCGGGTTGCGCGCCTTGGGCTTGAGCGCGGCGATGATGAGGAGCGGCACCACCACGGTGCGCGACCAGTAGGACATCGCCCAGAGGTTCGCCGGGAACCAGCGCGGCATCAGCATCAGCTCGACCGGCATCGTCGGCACCGCCGTCCACGGCACCTGCTCGAAGAGCGCCAGCGTGTAGAGCGTGAAGACGTTGCTCGCCGCGGCGCCGCCGTGGGCGAGGATGGCCTCGCGCGCGCGCACCAGATGCGGCGCGTCGACCGGATCGCCGGCGAGCCTGAGGGCGTAGTAGGCCTTGACGCTGGCGCTGACGTTGAGCCCGCCGCCGTGGAAGAGTGGCCAGCCGCCGTGCTCGGCCTGCAACGAGCGCACGTAGTCGGCGAGCTTGGCCTGCAGCGCCGGGTCGACCTCGCCCAGGTGATGCATCAACAGAATGAACTCGGAGCTGATGGTGGCGTCGGCTTCGAGCGGAAACACCCAATGGCCGTCCCCGCGCCGGCGCTCGCGCAGGTCGCGGGCGGCGTCGTCGATGAGGGCTTCGAGCTCGAAACAGGGCGTGGGCAGTGCGTCGT
Organism: Alphaproteobacteria bacterium; assembly: GCA_046541805.1. Lineage (GTDB taxonomy): Bacteria > Pseudomonadota > Alphaproteobacteria > Geminicoccales > Geminicoccaceae > JAAAPF01. The sequence goes on along the minus strand of JBKHCM010000074.1, from coordinate 12,426 downwards.
CGGGCAATTCAGGCGATCCTCGCGTTCGTGTCATCGGGCGCCGCCCCGCGCCACAACGCCCGCACCGCCGCCTCGCCGCTGCGGACCGCACTCTCGATCGTCGCCGGCAAACCGGTGTCGATCCAGTCGCCGGCGAGGGCCAGGCGGCGCCAGGCCGTGCGCGTCGGCCAGCGGCGGGCCGCGGCTGCGGGCGTCTGCCGCGGGGTCGCCCGTTTCTCCTTGATGATCCGAAAAGGCGGCAGGGGGGCATCGCCCAACGCCAACGCGGTGCACACCTCGGGCCAGAACAGCCGCGCCAGCTCGTCCGCCGGGCGGTCGACCAGCGCGTCCGCCGCGCTCACCGTCACCGACGCCAAGCCCGGGCGGCGAAAGATCCACTGTGCCGAGCCGCCGACGAGACCGACCAGCGCCGGCGGCGCGGTCGCCTCGGCGTCGTCGAGGGCGAAATGGGCGTTGACGATGGGGCTGTAGTCGGCGGGGGCGACGTGGTCCGGCACGAGGTCGGTCGTGACCCAAGGAGGTGTCGCCAAAACCATGCTTTCATGGTTCGTTATCTCAATTCGCTCACCCGCTGCGTGAAGCGCGCGCAGCGCGCCTTGCGCCAGCTCGAGGCCGTCGATGCGGGTGCTAAGATGCAGCTGCGCGCCGCGCGCGCGCAGATAGCGCAGCGCCGGGGCCACCAGCGCGTCGTCGAGGCCGGTGCGGGCGATCACCGGCCGGCAGGCCGGCTCGCCACGGGCGAAGGTCTCCAACAGCACCGGCCGCATCAGATGCGCCGCCGCCGCGCTCGGGTCGGTGTTCAAGACGGCCGTCACCAGCGGGTCCCAGAACCGGGCGTAGCCGTTGCCGTCGCCGAGCACGGAGCCGGCCGCACGTCCGCGCCCGGCCCACAACAGCCCGAGCCCGCGGCCGAGCTCGCCCAGGCGCGTGCCGGGCGGGCGGCGGGTGGGATCGGCGAGCCAGAGCGGCACCGGCCCGCGCCCCGGCCGCAGCGTCCAGCGCTCGCCGGTGGCGAGGTCGACGAACGCATAAGCCGCCGGCGCGATCTCGTGCATCTCGCCGCGGCCGCCGATGCGGTCGAGATAGGCGGCGGTGGCGCGGTTGCCGGACAGCACGAGATGATTGCCGTTGTCGATGCGTCGGCCGAGGCGGGTGTCGTCGAGCGAGCGGCAACGGCCGCCGGCCTGCGGCGCCGCTTCCCAGAGCGTGACGCGGAGGCCGCGCGCCGCCGCGGTGGTGGCGGCGGCGAGGCCGGCGATCCCGGCGCCGACGACGTGCAGCCGCCTCATCGCCGGTCCCCCGCCGCCAGGCAGCGCAACGCCACCCAGAGCTTCAAGCCCTTGCTCGGCTTCACCGGCAGGCGGGGATGCCGCCACCCGCGCGCCCGCAGCCGTGCCAGCGTCAGCCGGTAGATCGCCATCATCATCCGCGCCGGGCGCATCGTGCCCGCGGGGCAGCGCGCCATCGCCGCCTCGGCACGGTCGAAGCCTTCGGCCGCGCGCGCCGCCACCTCGGCGCAGACCGCCTCGAGGCCGGGATGGGCCAGCGCCGCCAGCGGGTCGTCGCCCGGAACGCCGTGGCGCGCGAGCGCTTCCCGGGGCAGGTAGAGCCGGCCGATCAGGGCGTCCTCGTCGAGATCGCGCAGGATGTTGGTGAGCTGCATGGCCTGGCCGAGGTGAACCGCGACATCGCGGCCGGAGCCGTCGGCGGCGCCGAAGACCTTGACGCAGAGCCGCCCCACCGCCCCCGCGACATGGTCGCAATAGCGCTCGAGCTCGGCGTCGCTCGGGGCGACGATCGGCCCCGCGGCGTCCATCGCCATGCCGTCGATGACGGCCTCGAAGTCCGCGCGCTCCAAGCCGTAGTCCCGAACCGGCTCGATCAGGGCGCGCGCGGTGGCGCGCCGAGGACGTCCGCCGTAGAGCGCGGCGATCTCGCCGCGCCAGTCGTCGAGCACCCGCGCCTTGTCGGCGGCCCGCGCCTCGGCGTCCGCGACGTCGTCGACCTCACGGCAGAAGGCGTAGACGGCGAACATCGCCCGCCGCCGTTGCGCCGGCAGCAGGCGCATGGCCCAGAAGAACGACGTCCCCGCCTCGCGGACGATGGCGTCGACATGGGCCGCGTCCTCGGCCGTGGCCGCGACGTGATGGGGCACTCCGTCCATGAAACCCGCGAGATTTGTTATGGTGCATGGGAAACACCCAAGGCGCCGTCCACGTCAACCGGCACGCGCCGCAAAAAACGGCTCACGATCGATAAAGCCGGCCGCGCCAGCGCGCGGTGCGTCCGCGGGCGTGGGCCAGCGCGGAATGCAGCGTCATCGCCATGTACGCCCACGCCGCCGGCGGCCACAGCAGCACCCGCCAGCCGCCGAGCCCGTACCAACGTAGGATCGGCCATGCGCTCACGGCCATCGCACCGAGCGCCACGCCGGCGGCGAGCCGGCCCGCTCCCTCGGCGGCGATCACGGCCGAGGGCGGCACGACGAACAGGAGCGCGAGCCCGGCGAGCGCGCCGGCGAGCCGCCACCAGGAGTGGCGCAATTCGGTGAAGGCGGTGCGCCTGACCATCGTCCAGAACGCGGCGAGGTCGTAAGCGCGGTGGCTGCGGCAGGCGTGCGCCAGGACCAGCCGAACCGGCGCACCGGACCCCTTGACCGCCCGGGCGAGCGCCACGTCGTCGATGAGCCGCTCGCCGATCGCCTCGAGACCGCCGGCGCGGGCCAGCGCCGCGCGCTCGACCAGCATGCAGCCGCCCGCCGCCGCGGCCACCGGACCGCGCGGGTCGTTCACCGCCCGGAACGGATAGAGCAGTTGGAAGAAGTAGACGAAGGCCGGCACGAGCCAGCGCTCGACCGCGCTCGCCACGTTCAGGTCGGCCATCACCGAGACCAGCGCCACCTGCCGGCGCTCGGCGGTGGCGACGAGCCGGCTCAGGGCCTCCGGCGCGTGCACGATGTCGGCGTCGGTGAGCCAGAGCCACGGTGCCGCCAGCCCGGCCCCGGCCGCGACCTCGAGCCCGGCGCGCTGGGCCGCCACCTTGCCGCTCCAGCCGGTGGGCGGCGGCGGCGCCCGGTGGACGTGCAGGCCGCGGCCCGGCGGCACGGCGAGCGCGCGGGCGCGGGCGGCGGTATCGTCGCGGCTGCCGTCGTCGACGACGACCACGTCGAGGCGGCCGCCGTAGTCCTGCGCCAGCAGACTGCCGACGCTGGCCTCGATCAGTGCGCCCTCGTCCCGGGCCGGCACGATCGCGAGGACGTCCGCGGTCGTTAGCGCGCGTTCTTCATCCAACGTCTGATCGCAGCGCCAAAAGCCGCCGCGGGCGCCCAAGAGACCCAGCCAGGCGACGGCGGCGAGGACGGCGAGCGCGGCGATCACCGGCGCCGGGCGCGCCAAGCGGCGACGGCGCCGCGAAGGCCCACCAGCGCCATCCGCGGCCTTGAGAACGTCACCCGGCGCGTCAAGGGGTCCTCGCGGCGCAGTTTCGCGACGAGGCCTTCGGCGAGCGCTTGAATGGCAGCGATCTCAAGCGCTAATCGGGCATCCTTGACGTCTTTTGCGAAGCCCTGCGAGCGCTCCAGCAACGCCTCGGTGCCGTCGAGCAGGCGGTCGAGCACGCGGCGCAGGCCCGGCGGGCTCACCGCCTCGCCCAGCACCTCGACGCCCAGCCCTTCCGCCGCCAGCCACGCCTCGGGGATGTAGACGCGATCGAGCGCGCGGTAGTCGTCGGCACAGTCCTGCACGTGGTTGATGACCTGCAGCGCCTCGCAGAGCGCGTCGCCGGCCGGCCACAGGGCGGGATCTTCGCCGTGCAGGGCGAGGATGTGCCGGCCGACCGGCGCCGCCGACAGCCGGCAATAGGCCATCAGGTCGTCCCAGTCGGCGTAGCGGGTCTTCTCCGTGTCGAGGACGAATGCTTGAATCAGCTCGCGGGCGTGGCCCGGATCGACGCCGGTGGCGTCGAGGCTCGCCTTCAGCGCCCGTGCCTTATCCGGGCCGTCGCGGCGCGCGCCGGCGAGCACCGCGTCGAAGGCGGCGAGACGGCGGCGCTTGTCCGCACCGTCCACGTCCGGCGCGTCGGCGACGTCGTCGATCGCGCGGGCGAAGCCGTAGAAGACGGCGAGGTGCGGGCGCAGTTCCGCGCGCACGAGCCGCGAGGCGACCGGAAAGTTCTCCGTCCCCGCGTGCTTGCCGGAGGGCAGCTCGAAGGCGTCGGTGGCCACGATCCGCCGCTCAGCAGGCGGCGGAGCCCGCGCGCTGCGGCTCGGCCGGATCGAGCAGCTCGAGCACGCGGGCGAGGATCGCCTTCGCATCCAGCCCGGCTTCGACGTACATGCCCGCGGGCGTGCCCTGATCCATGAAGCGATCGGGGAGGACGAGGCTGCGCAGCTTCACGGCGCCGTCGTCGAGGACACCCGCGTCGAGCAGGAGCTGCTGCACGGCGCTACCGAAGCCGCCGACGGACCCCTCCTCCACCGTCAGCACGAGCCGATGCTCGCGGGCGACGCCGACGAGCAGCTCGCGGTCGAGCGGCTTGGCGAAGCGCGGGTCGACGACGGTGGCGCTGATGCCCCGGCGCTCCAGCTGCTCGGCGGCGGCGAGACACTCGTAGGCGCGCGGGCCGAGCCCGACGAGCGCCACCGAGCTGCCCTCGCGCAGCACCCGGCCGCGGCCGATCTCCAAGGGCTCGCCGCGCTCGGGAAGCTCCACGCCCACACCCTCGCCGCGCGGGTAGCGCACCGCCGAGGGTCCGCCGTCATGGGCCGCCGCGGTGGCGACCATGTGCATCAGCTCGGCCTCGTCCGCGGGCACCATGATCGTGAAGTTGGGCAAACAGCCGAGATAGGCCAGATCGAAGGAGCCGGCGTGGGTGGCGCCGTCGGCGCCGACGAGCCCCGCGCGGTCGAGCGCGAAGCGCACCGGCAGGTTCTGGATCGCGACGTCGTGGACGACCTGATCGTAGGCGCGTTGCAGGAAGGTCGAGTAGATCGCGCAGAAGGGCTTCATGCCCTGCGCCGCCATGCCGGCGGCGAAGGTCACGGCGTGCTGCTCGGCGATGCCGACGTCGAAGGTGCGTTCCTTGAAGCGCTCCTGGAACTTGGCGATGCCGGTGCCGTCGGGCATGGCCGCGGTGATGCCGACGACGCGCTCGTCGCGCTCGCCCTCGGCGATCAGCGCCTTGGCGAAGACGCCGGTATAGCTCGGCGCGTTGCTGCTCTTCGCCTGCTCGCGGCCGGTTTCGGGATCGAACTTGCCGACGGCGTGGCACTTGTCGAGCGCCGACTTGGCCGGTCCGAAGCCGCGCCCCTTCTCGGTCACGACGTGGACGAGCACGGGGCCCGAATTGCAGTTGTCGCGGACGTTCTCCAGGACCGGCACCAGGTGCTCGATGTTGTGGCCGTCGAGTGGGCCGACATAGTAAAAGCCCAGCGCCTCGAAGAGCGTGCCACCGGTGAGCAGGCCACGGGCGTACTCCTCGGTGCGGGCGGCCGCCTGAGCCAGCGTCTTCGGAAAACGCCGGGTGATCTCCTTGGCGACATGGCGCATCGAGCGGTAGCTGCTCGAGGAGACGACGCGGGAGAGGTAATGGTTGAGCGCGCCGACGTTGGGCGCGATCGACATGTCGTTGTCGTTGAGGATGACGATCAGCCGCGACTTGGACGCGCCGGCGTTGTTCATCGCCTCGTAGGCCATGCCCGCCGTCATCGCGCCGTCGCCGATGACGGCGACGACGTTGTAGTGGTCGCGGGCGAGGTCGCGCGCCGCCGCCATGCCGAGGCCGGCGGAGATCGAGGTCGAGCTGTGGGCGGCACCGAAGGGGTCGTAGATGCTCTCGGCGCGCTTGGTGAAGCCCGACAGCCCACCCGGCTGGCGGATCGTGCGGATGCGGTCGCGGCGACCGGTGAGGATCTTGTGCGGATAGGCCTGGTGGCCGACGTCCCAGATCAGCTTGTCGCGCGGCGTGTCGAAGACGTAGTGCAGCGCCACGGTGAGCTCGACGACGCCGAGGCCGGCGCCGAGATGGCCGCCGGTACCGGAGACGGCGTCGATCGTTTCCTCGCGGAGCTGGTCGGCCAGCTCGTGCAGCCGCTCCGGCGGCAGCCGCCGCAGATCGGCCGGGTCCAAAACGGTATCCAAAAGCTCGGTCGCCGACATAGGCCTCTCACCGCGCATCGCTTGTTGTCGTCAGCTGGCGCGCGCCGCGATGTAACGGGCCAGCTCCTCGAGCGGGGCGGCCGCGTCGCCGAAGCGTGCCAACGCGTCCACCGCCGTGTCCACTTGCCGGTTCAGTTCCCGCGTCGAACCCTCCACGCCGAGCACGTGCACGAACGTCGCCTTCGCCTGCGCCAGGTCCCGCCCGAGGTCCTTGCCTACCAAGGAGGCGTCACCTTGGACGTCGAGCAGATCGTCGCGGATCTGAAAAGCGGCACCAACGGCCCGTCCGTACGCCCTGAGCGCGATCCGGTCGGCCTCCCCGGCGGCCCCGGCGATGGCGCCGGCCTCACACGCGAAGGTGATGAGCGCACCGGTCTTGAGCGCCTGCAGGTTGCGCACGGCGTCGAGGTCGCTGTCCGCGCCGGCGTCCAGGTCGAGCATCTGCCCGCCGCACATGCCCGCCATGCCGGCGGCCAGCGCCAGGCCGTGGGCGAGCTGGGCGCGGGCTTCGCCGCGAAGCGGCAGGGTCGGGTCGGTCACCGCCTCGAAGGCCAGCGCCTGCAGCGCGTCGCCGGCGAGGACGGCGGTGGCCTCGTCGAAGGCGCGATGGAGCGCCGGTTGGCCGCGCCGTTCGGCGGCGTCGTCCATCGCCGGCAGGTCGTCGTGGATCAGCGAATAGGTGTGCAGGCATTCGACCGCCGCCCCGATGCGCACCGTCGCCACGTCGGGGACATCGAACAGCCGCCCGCTCATCACCGCCAACAGCGGCCGCACCCGCTTGCCGCCGGCGTGCAGGGCGTAGCGCATCGCGCGAGCGAGCTTCGGCGCGCCGTCCCCGTTTTCGGGCACCAGGCGGTCGAGCTCCGCCTCGATCAGCGGCTGGACGACGTGGCGCACCATCTCGAGGGTGGCGCTTTGATGGGTCTCGCTCACGACGCCTCCGGATCCAGCGGTTCGGTGCCGACCGCGCCGTCCTCGTCCTCGACCAGGCGCGCGACCCGCAGCCGCGCCTGGGCGAGCTTGTGCTCGCAGTGGCGCCGCAGCGCGGTGCCGCGCTCGTAGGCCTCGATCGACTGCTCGAGCGCAATCTCGCCGCGGTCGAGGCGGTCGACGATGGCCTCGAGCTCGGCGAGCGCCTGCTCGAAGCTGAGCTCCGCCACCGGCGTCGGCGCCGCCCCGTCGCTCATGCCCGATCCTCGAGCGCCTTCAGATGCGCCATCACCGAGCGCACGAGCGCATCGGGGTCGTAGCCGCCTTCGAGGGTGGAGACGACGCGGCCTTGGGCGTGGCGCTCGGCGAGCTCGACCACGCGCTCGGTGACCCAGGCGAAGTCGGCCTCGCCGAGCATGACGTTGGCGAGCGGATCGGCGGCGTGGGCGTCGAAGCCGGCGGAGATGAAGACGAGTTCGGGCGCGAAGCTGTCGAGCGCCGGCAGGATGCGGTCTTCGAGCGCACGGCGCCAGCGCGGCCCGTCGGTGCCGGCCGCGACGCAGCTGTTGACGAGGTTGCCGAGCCCGGTCTCGTCCTCGCGTCCCGTGCCCGGGAACAGCGGTGCCTGGTGGATCGAGGCGTACATCACCTGCGGCACGCTCTCGAAGATGGCCTGCGTGCCGTTGCCGTGGTGGACGTCGAAGTCGAGCACGGCGACGCGCGCGAGACCATGGACCTCCAGGGCGCGCGCGGCGGCGACGGCGACGTTGTTGAAGAAGCAAAAGCCCATCGCCACCGCCGCTTCGGCGTGGTGGCCGGGCGGGCGCATCGCGACGAAGGCGCGCCGGGTTCCGCCCTTCAAGACGGCGTCGGTCGCCTGCACCGCGGCGCCGGCGGCCCTGAGCGCCGCCTCGCCGGACGCCGGGCTGAGCCAGGTGTCCATGTCGATCGGCATGCGGCCGTCGCGCGGCACCTGATCGAGGATGCCGGCAACGTGGCCCGGCGTGTGCACCCGCAGGAGATCGTCGCGCGCGGCCTTCTCGGCGACGCGGCGCTCGAGCTTCACGCCCGCGGCCGCGTCCAGGGCGGCGAGGACGCGCTTCAAGCGGATCGGCGCCTCGGGGTGGCCGGGGCCGGGATCGTGGCGGGTGCCCACCTCGTGGGAATAGACGAAGACGCTCATCTCATGCGGCCAGATCGGCGAGTTGCTGCACGAACGACTGCGCACGCGCCAGTCGCTCGGCCGGAGACCCGGTCTCCTGGGAGAGCACGAGCTTGTGGTCCGGGCGAACCCGAATACGCCCCCGACTGTCCGCGATCAACGGCACCAAGCGCTCCGGATGGCTGAACTGGTTCTCGCGGAACGCGAGCACGAGCCCCTTGGGACCGGCGTCCAGCTTCTCGACATTGGCCCGCTTGCAGGTCTGCTTCAGGCGCACCAGCGCCAAGAGGTTGTCGGTCTCGAGCGGCAGCGCTCCGAAGCGGTCGATCAGCTCGGCGGCGAACCCCTCCACCTCCTCGCCGGTCTCGAGGGCCGCCAGTCGGCGATAGAGCGAGAGCCGAAGGTCGAGATCGGCGACGTAGTCCTCGGGCATCATCGCCGGCACGTCGATGGTGATCTGCGGCGTCCAGCTCTCCTCGCCGGTCTCGCCGGCCTCGCCCAAGCCCTCGGCGCGGCGGGCCTCGAGCGCCTCCTGGAGCAACTGGTGGTAGAGCTCGAAGCCGACCTCCTTGATATGGCCGCTCTGCGCTTCGCCCAAAAGATTACCTTGGCCGCGGATGTCCATGTCGTGGCTCGCGACCTGAAAGCCCGCACCCAGGCCGTCGATGGTCTCCATCACCTTGAGACGGCGCTCGGCGGTCTCGCGCAGAACCCGGTTCGCCGGCACCGTGAAATAGGCGTAGCCGCGGACCTTGCCGCGGCCGATGCGGCCCCTGAGCTGATAGAGCTGCGCCAGGCCGAAAAGGTCGGCGCGATGCACGATCAGCGTGTTCGCCCGCGGGATGTCCAGCCCGCTCTCGATGATGTTGGTCGCCAGCAGCACGTCGAGCGTGCCGTCGTCGAAGGCGACCATCACCTCCTCGATCTCGCGGGCGTTCATGCGGCCGTGGGCGACGCCGAGCTTGAGCTCGGGCACGAGCTTTTTGAGGTCGTCGGCGAGCTTGGCCTGGTCCTCGATGCGCGGGCAGACGTAGAAGCTCTGTCCGCCGCGGAAATGCTCGCGCATCAAGGCCTCGCGGATCACCACCTGATCCACCGGCATGACGAAGCTGCGCACCGCCAGGCGGTCCACCGGCGGGGTCGCGATGATCGAGAGGTCCTTGAGCCCGCCCAAGGACATCTGCAGCGTGCGCGGGATCGGCGTCGCCGTCATCGTCAAGACGTGGACCTCGGCGCGCAGCTGCTTCAAGCGCTCCTTGTGCGCGACGCCGAAATGCTGCTCCTCGTCGACGACCAAGAGCCCGAGGTTCTTGAAGTCGACCGACTTGCCCAACAGCGCATGGGTGCCGATGACGATGTCCACCTCGCCGCGGGCGAGTTCCTCTTTCACCTTCGCCACCTGGCGCTGGGGGACGAAGCGCGAGATCATCGCGAGCTTTAAGGGAAATCCCTGAAAGCGCTCCTGAAAGACGCGGTAATGCTGGCGCACCAACAGCGTCGTCGGCGCCAGCACCGCCACCTGGCGGCCCGACATCGCCGCGATGAAGGCGGCGCGGAGCGCCACCTCGGTCTTGCCGAAGCCGACATCGCCGCAGACGAGGCGGTCCATCGGCCGGCCCGAGGCCAAATCCGCCACGACGGCGTCGATCGCGGCGAGCTGGTCGTCGGTCTCCTCGAAGGGAAAGCGGGCGCAGAACTCCTCGTAGAGCCCGGCCGTTTTCTCCATCTGCAGGCCGCGCTTGAGCTCGCGCTCGGCGGCGATGCGCAGGAGTTCGTCGGCGAGCTCCTGGATGCGCTTTTTGACCGCGGCCTTCCTGGCCTGCCAGCCGGCACCGCCCAGCTTGTCGAGCTGGGTCTTGTCGTCGGCCGAACCGTAGCGCGAGAGCATCTCGAGGTTCTCGACCGGCACGAACAGCTTGTCGCCCGCGGCGTAGACCAGACGGATGCAGTCGTGCGGAGCGCCGCCGACGTCGATCGCCTCGAGCCCCTCGAAGCGGCCGATCCCGTGGCTCTGGTGGACGACGAGATCGCCCTGCTTGAGCGCGGTGATCTCGGAGATGATCTCCTCGCCCTTGCGCCGCCGCGGCCGCTGGCGACGCAGCCGCTCGCCCAGGATGTCGGTCTCGGCGACGATGGCGACGTCGCCGCGCACGAGCCCGTGCTCGACGCCGAGGGCGGCGCTCACCGGTCCCCGACCGCGCGCGGCGTCGAGATCGCGCACCGGCGGCAGCGCCTCGAGCCCGGCCTCGAGCAGCATCGCTTCGAGGCGGTGGCGGGCACCCTCGCTCTGGGCGGCGACGACGACGGCCGCGTGCGTCCGCGCGAGCGCGCGCACGTGCTCGATCACCGCCTCGAACAGCGGCGCCTCGCGCTGCTTGCGCTCGGGCGCGAAATCGCGGCCGGGACGCGCGCCGGCGTCGTAGCCCGCACCTTCACTCGGCGGCGCCTCGCCGGCGAAGAAGCGCAACCCCTCGCCGCTCGCGAGCCCCTTGGTGAGGGTCGCGGTGTCGAGATAGAGCCGCTCCGGCTCGAGCGCGCGGTAGGGCGCACCGAACTGCGCGCCCTGGGGTGCTTCGAGGCGCGCCTCGTAGTGCTCGGTGACGAGGTCGAGCCGGGCGCGGATCGCCGCCTCCGCCTGGTCGTCCAAGGACCAGGGCACCGCCTCGGGCAGATAGGCGAACAGCGTCACCAGCCGGTCGTAGAACAGCGGCAGCCAGTGCTCCATGCCGGCGAAGGGTCGGCCTTGCGTCACCGCCTCGAACAGCGGGTCGTCGGTGACCGCGCCGAAGCGTTGCAGAAAGCCGACCTTGAAGCGCTCGATCGCGCCCGGATCGAGGACGACCTCGGAGAAGGGCGTCAGCTGGAAGCCTTCGCTCCTGCCGAGCGAGCGCTGGGTCAGGGGATCGAAGGTGCGGATCGCCTCGACCTCGGCGCCGAAGAAGTCGAGCCGCACCGGCTCGCCCCCGCCGGTGGGGTAGATGTCGACGAGCGAGCCGCGCACGGCGTACTCGCCCGCCTCCACCACCGTCCCGCAGCGGCGATAGCCGAGGCCCTCGAGCTGCGCGATCAAGGCGCCGCGGTCGACCTTCTGGCCGCGCGCCACCGCCAACTTCGCCCCGGCGATCGCCTCGGGCGGCGGCAGGTACTGCAGGATGGCGTTGACGGTGGCGACGACCAAAAGCGGTCCGGTGGGCGCTTCGGCGAGCCGCGACAGCACGGCGAGGCGCTGCGCCATGACCTCGGACGTCGGCGACACGCGGTCGTAGGGCAGGCAGTCCCAGGCCGGAAAGACCAGGGTCTCCACCTCGCCCGCGGCGAAGGCGACGGTCTCGGCGAAGCGGTCACCGCGGCCGGAATCGCGGGCGATGTGGAGGTGCACACCGGCGCGCTCGCGCAGCCGTTCGGCGACGAAGAGCGCCTCGGCGCCCTCGGGGGCGTGGGCGACCGGGCGGGCGGGCAGGCGGACGCTGGGCGCCGTCGTGCGGGCCGACGGCGCGGTGTCGGCGATGTCGTTCACGAGATGCGGCTCGGATCCTCGGCGAGACGGCGGAAGAGGTCGTGGTCGTGGCGCTCGGGCACGGGCACGCGGCCGCTCACCCAGGAAAGGATGTCCTGATCGCTCTCGTCCAGGAGGGCCTCGAAGCGGTCGAGATCGGCCTCGTCGAGCTGATCGAGCCAGGTGTCGCGAAAGCGCCTAAAGATCAGGTCGCTCTCCCGCACGCCCCGGTAGAGGCTGCGATAGGCCAAGCGCTTGCGTCGCACGCTCAAGGGTTCACCCACGGTCGCCTCCGCGCTTGATTAAGGCTCGCTCGTCTATCTGATCCGCGCCGTGTCGCCAAGCAAGCCGCTCTCCCACGAAACCCCCGCCACCCGCCTCGCCGCCCTTCTGGACGCGCCGCTGGCGGTTCACCCCGGCATCGGCCCGGCGCGGCGACGGCGCCTCGTGGCCAGCCTCGGCGACGACGCGCGACGACGTGACGCGCTCTTGGCCCCGCCCACGCGGCTCGAGACGACCGTGCCCGTCGCCGGCGCCGACCTCGCCCCCGGGGTCCGCGCCTTTCGCTTCACCGCCACCGCCGAGCCCCGCCCCTGGGGCCGGCGCGGCACGACGCTGGCGGGGCGCGCGGGCGGGGTCGCGTTGCGCCTGCGCTGGTACCGCGCCCCGCCCGCGCCGTGGCT
>JBKHCM010000073.1:0-15824 GCA_046541805.1 Alphaproteobacteria bacterium | reverse complement strand
CGAGGTCGCGGCGGCGCTCGAGCCAGTCCGCGGCGAGCGCGGCCCCGGGCAGCCGCCGGGCGGCGAGCCAGCGCACCGCGAAGCCGGCCTCCTCGGCGAGGCCCCAAGCCAGCCCGCCGGCATGGGCGGCGTCGCGGACGAGCGTTTCGAGCTCGCTCAGCGAGCCCTCACGCGTGGGCTGCGGGCGGCGTCGCGTAAATCCAGCCGTCGGCATCGGCGCTCTCGAGTTCGTCGGCGAGCGGGGCGCCCTGAAAAAAGGTCACCCGCACCCAGCGATCAGAACGGGGATCGAACCGTGTTGCGCCCATGAACGCAAGCTTCGCGCGCAACAGATCGACCGGCAGCAGATCTGCGTCCAGCGTGTTGTCGCGGATCTCGGCATAGGGATGGGCGCGCGCGATCTGCACGCGCCGGACCGCGCAGCGATGCTCGGGGTGGCGCAGGACGAACGCCGCGACGGTGGCGTCGCCGTCGCACGCCTCGAGCGCGCGGGCGAGGGCCTGGACGTCGCGGGCCGGGGCGCAGGGACGCTCGACGGCAGGGTCCAGCGTTTGCCGCGGGCCGACCCGCGCCTCGCCGGTCGTGTCGGCGTACCAGACCTGCGCGCGGGCGTCGGGGTCGGCGAAGTCGATGGCGAGCGCCCAGTCGTAGAGCCGGGCCACCGTCGCGCGCAGCTCCGCCACCCGCATGCGGCCGTCGAGCCGGGTCTGCGCACGCTCGTCGACGGCGAGCTCGCCCGCGAGCTCGTCGACGAGTTCGCCATAGGGCTCCATCAGCAGGCTCGCGAGCAGCTCTTGACCCTCGAGGCCGAGCGCGCCTTCCGCCCAGCGCCACAGCTCGTCCCAGGGCTGCCGTCCGGCGAGGTCGGTGGCATCGACATGGTCGGTGAGGTGGGCGAGGTCGGCGGCGAGGGCCCTGATCTTCGCCGCCTGCGGCGGGTGGTCGGCCTGCCAGCTGGCGACATGGTCGCGGGCGTCGGCGAGGCGCGCGCGGAACACCCGCCGGGCGTCGACGCTGGCGCGTTCGAGCCCGCGCACCCGCGCGATCGCCTCCTCGCGGGCGCCGAACCAGCGATCGGCGAGCAGCGGATGGTTGATGAAGAAGGGGGCGAGGCCCGGTCCGGTGGCGTTGCCGACGCCGAGGCGACGGCGCCGTTCCCGCGCCAACGCGACGGCGGTGCGCGGCGCCCGGCAGGCGGCGAGGTGATCGACCAAATCCAGCGCGAACGCGCGGATGAGGTAGAGGGTCAGCATCTCGACCTGATAGGGTGCCGCGAACTCGCCCCGCTCGGCGATCTGGTCGCGGTCGGCCGAGCCCAGCTTGCCCGAGGCGTGCACCGAGATCGTTCTGAGCGCGTAGCCGGTCCGCTCGACGGCGTCGAGCGCAGGCTGCGCGCCGGCGGCGAGGCGCGCCACCAGCGGCTCGAACAGTCGCGTCGAACGTCGCGCCCGCACCAGACACAGATCGCGCGCGCCGAGCCGCGTCGCGCCGTCGTCGCCGAGGATGCTGGTCAGTCGGGCGAGGTCGTCACCGTCGGCGACGCCGTCGACGAGGACGAAGGCGATCTCGCTTGCGGCCCGCCGGGTCGGCGCCGCGCGCGGCGGCGCCACGGCGACCAGCGAATAGCTGCGCTCGGGCCCCGCGGCCGTGTAGACCGCCGTGCCGCTACCGGCGTCGTCGATGGACCAGCGCTGCCGCTCGAGGCGCCAGCCCTCGCCCGCGAGCCGACGCAGCATGACCCGTGCGAAGGAGAGCCGGCACGGGTGCAGCGACCCCAGGCGGGCGAGGCGCATGACCCGTGACGGATCGCGCCGGGCGACGGCCGAGATCGATGCGGACGACGACATGGGACCCCCTCGCTTCACGAACCCGCGATCGAACGTAGGACTGTGCCTTTACCTGACGAGAGGGTGCGGCCGCGAGGCGCTTGTGGCCGCAGGCCCGCTCAATCCGCGAAGGGGTCGGTGACGAGGATGGTGTCGTCGCGCGCCGGGCTCGTCGACAACAGCGCCACCGGCGCCTCGACCAGCTCCTCGAGCCGCTTGACGTACTTCACCGCCGCCGCCGGCAGGTCGGCGAAGCTGCGCGCCCCCTCGGTGCTCTCCGACCAGCCCTGCATCTCCTCGTAGACCGGCTGGACCCGCGCCTGCGCGCCCATACCGGCCGGCAGGTGGTGCAGGGTTTGGCCCTCGAGGGTGTAGGCGGTGCAGATCTTGAGGGTGTCCATGCCGTCGAGGACGTCGAGCTTGGTCAGCGCGAGGCCGTTGATGCCGCCGACCTTCACCGCCTGGCGCACCAGCACGGCGTCGAACCAACCGCAGCGCCGCGGCCGGCCGGTGACGGTGCCGAACTCGCGGCCGCGCTCGCCGAGCCGGCGCCCGGTCGGGTTGTCCTCCTCGGTGGGAAACGGCCCCGAGCCGACACGCGTCGTGTAGGCCTTGGTGATGCCCAGGACGTAGCCCACCGCTTCCGGCGCCATGCCCGAGCCGAGCGCGGCCTGGGCCGCCAGCGTGTTCGACGAGGTGACATAGGGGTAGGTGCCGTGGTCGATGTCGAGCATGGCCCCCTGGGCGCCCTCGAAGAGGATGCGCCGCCCGGCGCGGCGGAGCTCGCCGAGCCGCAGCCAGACCGGCTCGGCGTAGGGCAACAGGCGCGGGGCGATCGCCTGCAGCCTCGCCAGCAGCTCCTGGCCGTCGACCTCGGGCTCGCCGAGGCCGCGCCTGAGCGCGTTGTGATGCAACAGGAGCTCGTGCAGCTTGCGCTCCAACAGCGCCGGATCGGCGAGATCGCACAGCCGCAGGCCGCGGCGGGCGACCTTGTCCTCGTAGGCCGGACCGATGCCGCGGCCGGTCGTGCCGATCTTGCCGGTGCCGGCGTTCGAGCCGTCGCGGGCGCGCTCGCGCAGCCGGTCGAGCTCGCCGTGCAGCGGCAGGATCAACGGCACGTTCTCGGCGATGCGCAGGCTCTCGGAGGTGATGGTGAGGCCCTGGGCGCGCAGCCGCTCGATCTCGTCCAAGAGTGCCCAGGGGTCGACGACGACGCCGTTGCCGACGATCGAGAGCTTGCCGCCGCGCACCACGCCCGAGGGCAAGAGCGACAGCTTGTAGGTCTCGCCCGCGACGACGAGCGTGTGCCCGGCGTTGTGGCCGCCTTGAAAGCGCACCACGACGTCGGCGCGCTCGCTCAGCCAGTCGACGATCTTGCCCTTGCCCTCGTCGCCCCATTGCGAGCCGACGACCGCTACGTTCGTCATGCCGTGTCCGTTCCACGTCGTTCGGCCCGCGACTATGCCCGGCACACCACCGGCTGCAAGTCCTGCGACGGTGGCGGCGTCGGTTCATGGGCGGCGGGCGATGAGGTCGATCTCGACCCGCGCGCCGAGGGCGAGCGCGGTGACGCCGACGCAGGTCCTGGCCGGCAGCCGGTCGGCGGCGAAATAGCCGGCGTAGACCCGGTTCATCCGGGCGTAGTCGGCCGCGAAGTCGCTCAGATAGACCCGACACTGGACCGCGTGCGCGAGGCCGAGGCCGAGCTCGCCCAGGACCAACGCCAGATTGTCCATCACCCGGCGCGTCTGCGCGTCGATGCCCGCCGGCGGCGGGGCGTCGGGAGCCTCGGGGTCGGTGGGCATCTGGCCGGTGAGGAAGACCCAGCCGTCGACCTCGACGGCGTGGCTGAAGGGCGCCACCGGCCGCGGCGCGGCGCTGAGGTGATGAAAGCTCGCTGCCACGCCGTCTCCCCCGAGAGGCCGGCCGCTCGCGACGTTCGGCCGGGCTGTGTCCACGCTCCGGCCATGATGTGCTGACACCGGTCCCGAGGCCAGCCGCCGTTGGGAGGACAGGATGGGCAATAAGGCCGGACGGCCGACGCTCGACGAGCTGCCCTTGGACAAGTCGATCAAGCGCAGCGTCTACGACAAGAAGCTCGCCAAGCTGCAGCTCAAGCTCACGCAGATCCAGCAGGCCTACCTCTTCGGCGGGCAGTCGGCCGTGATCGTGTTCGAGGGCTGGGACGCCGCCGGCAAGGGCGGCACCATCCGGCGGATGTCGGCGGCGCTGGACCCGCGGAGCTTCAAGGTCTGGCCGATCGGGGCGCCGCGGCCGTGGTATCTCGATCGGCACTGGCTCGTGCGCTTTTGGCCGATGCTGCCGCCCAAGGGGGCGATCTCCGTCTTCGACCGCTCGTGGTACGGCCGCGTGTTGGTCGAGCGCGTCGAGGAGCTGACCCCGCGCCAGCGCTGGAAGCAAGCCTTTCAGGAGATCAACGACTTCGAGCGCATGCTCGCCGACCACGGCACCCGCGTGGTCAAGATCTTTTTCCACATCAGCCCCGACGAGCAGCTCAAGCGGCTCGAGGAGCGCATCCACAACCCGCTCAAGCGGTGGAAGCTGAGCTACGAGGACTTCCGCAACCGCAGCAAGTGGGAGGCCTACGCGGACGCCATCGACGACATGTTCGCGCAGACCTCGACGAAGCGGGCGCCGTGGCTGGCGATCCCGGCCAACGACAAGAAATATGCGCGGATCACGGCGATCGACGCGATCGCCGCCCGCTTGGCCAAGGGCGTCGACCTGTCGCCGCCGTCGCTCGACGACAGCATCCTCGAAGCCGCCCAAAAGCACATCGAGTTGCACCCGTCGCTGTTGGAGAGCTTGCGCGGGCGGACGGCGTGAGCCGGCTCGGGCCCACCCGCCGGCGGCGGACAGCACGGCCCCGGTAAGGCGATCCGCCGCCGGCGCGGCCGGAAAGGTCAGCGCCGCCCCGGCCTTCTCGGGCGAGGCGGCCGCACCGAAGCTTGGCCGCGATCTGCGCGCGCTCGGCGGGGTCGTTCGACAGCGCGCAGGGAACGTGGGTGGGGCTCGCGCCGAGGTGCGGCGCGACGCCGATCCGCTCGAGCTGCGCCCGGGCGAGCTCGAGGGCGAGCGCCTTCGCCGGCGCGGTCGCCGCCACGCGCGCGGCGACATAGGCCGCGGCGTCGGCGATGCCGCGCAAGGGGCCGCGCGAGCGACGAAGAGAAGCTGGCCGCGGCCGCGCCGGCGCAGCGCCTCGAGCCGACGCGAGGGGCGCCCGGTCGAGGGCGAGCGGGTCGGCCGGCGTCACGGCTCAAAAGTGCATCCGCTGCACCTGGATGACCTGCGGGATCGCCTCCAGGGTCTTGACGACGTCCGCCGGCACCTCCTGGTCGACCTCGAGGAGCGCGATCGCCTCGCCGCCGGCCCGCTCGCGGCCGAGGTGGAAGTTGGCGATGTTGAGCTCGGCGTCACCGAGGATCGAGCCGAGCTTGCCGATGAGGCCGGGCGCGTCGTTGTTGCGGATGAAGAGCATGCGCGGGCCGAGCTCGGCGTCCATGCGGATGCCGCGGATGCCGACGATGCGCGGTGCGGCGTCCTGCACCAGCGTGCCCGAGACGGTGCGGGTGCCGCTCTCGGTGTCGACGGCGAGGGTCACCAGGGTGGTGTAGCCGTCGACGCGCTCGCGGGTCGTCACCTGCACGTCGATGTCGCGTTCGCGCGCCACCAATGGCGCGTTGACCATGTTGACGCTGTCGGTGATCGGCCGCAGCAGCGCCTCCAACAGGCTCGCCACCAGGGGGCGGGTATTGAGCGCGGCGGCGTTGCCGGCGAAGGTGATGTGCGCGCCTTTGAGGCCGGTGCGGGTGAGCTGGCCCGCGAAGCTGCCGAGCTGGGTGCAGAGCTTCATGTAGGGCTTCAGCTTCGGCGCCTCCTCGGCGGAGACCGAGGCCATGTTGAGCGCGTTCACCACCGCGCCGGTGGCGAGGTAGTCGGCCATCTGCTCGGCCACCTGCAGCGCCACGTTCTCCTGCGCCTCGCCGGTGGACGCGCCGACATGGGGCGTGACCACCACCTCCTCGAAGGCGAAGAGCGGGTGCTCGCGCGCCGGCTCCTCGACGAAGACGTCGAGCGCGGCGCCGGCCACCTGGCCCGATTCGAGGGCGTCGGCGAGCGCCGCCTCGTCGACGATGCCGCCGCGCGCGCAGTTGATGAGGCGGATGCCCGGCTTGGCGCCAGCGAGCACCTTGGCGTCGATGAGGTTTCTGGTCTGGTCGTTCAGCGGCGTGTGAACGGTGACGAAGTCCGAGCGCGCCATCAGCTGGTCGAGGTCGACCTTCTCGATGCCCAGATCCTGGGCGCGCTCCGGCGAGAGGAAGGGATCGTAGGCGATCACCCGCATCCTGAGACCGAGCGCGCGGCTGGCGACGATCGAGCCGATATTGCCGGTGCCGACGATGCCCAGCACCTTGCCGGTGACCTCGACGCCCATGAAGCGGGACTTTTCCCACTTGCCGGCGCGCGTCGAGCGGTCGGCCGCCGGAATCTTGCGGGCGAGCGAGAACATCAGCGCGATGGCGTGCTCGGCGGTGGTCACCGAGTTGCCGAAGGGCGTGTTCATGACCACGACGCCCTTCGCCGTGGCGGCCGGGACGTCGATGTTGTCGACGCCGATGCCGGCGCGCCCGACGACCTTGAGGCGCGGGGCGTGCTCGAGGATGTCGGCGGTGACCTTGGTGGCGGAGCGCACCGCGAGACCGTCGAAGTCGACGACGATCTCCTTGAGCTGGTCGGGGGTGAGGCCGGTCTGCACGACGGCCTCGATGCCGCGCTCGGCGAAGATCTCGGCCGCGCGCCGGCTCAACTTGTCGGCGATGAGAACACGGGGGTGGGTCATCACGGTCTCCTGGCGCCGCGGGCGTGTCGCCGTGCCGCCCACCGGGCGGAGGCGGCGGGGCGCGACGCCGGCGGGCTCGAGAAATCAGGCCGCGAGCGGCCGCTTGGCTTCGGCGAAGGCCCAGTCGAGCCAGGGAAAGAGCGTCTCCAGATCGGCGGTCTCGACCGTCGCGCCGCCCCAGAGCCTGAGGCCGGGGGGGGCGTCGCGGTAGGCGTTGATGTCGTAGGCGACGCCCTCCTCGGCCAAGAAGCCGGTGAGCGTCTTGACGAAGGCCGCTTGGGCGTCCTTGTCGAGCGCGGCGATCTCGGCATCGACGATCTTCAAGCAGATCGACGTCGGCGAGCGCGTCGCCGCGTCGCGGGCGAGAAAGCCGATCCACGGCGTGCGCTCGACCCAGGCCGCGACCGCCTCGAGGTTGGCGTCGGTGCGGGCGATCAGGCCCGGCAGCCCGCCCACGCCCTCGGCCCAGTCGAGGGCGTCGAGCGCGTCCTCCACCGCGAGCATCGACGGCGTGTTGATGGTCTCGCCCTTGAAGATGCCGTGGTTGAGCTTGCCGCCCTTGGTCAGGCGGAAGATCTTCGGCAGCGGCCAGGGTGGGGTGTAGCTCTCGAGGCGCTCGACGGCCCGCGGGGAGAGCGCCAGCATGCCGTGCTGGGCCTCGCCGCCCAGGGCCTTCTGCCAGGACCAGGTGACGACGTCGAGCTTGGCCCAGGGCAGGTCCATCGCGAAGACCGCCGAGGTGGCGTCGCAGATGGCGAGCCCGCCGCGCTCGGCCGCGAGCCAGTCGCCGTTCGGCACGCGCACGCCCGAGGTCGTCCCGTTCCAGCAGAAGACGACGTCGTGGCCGGGATCGATCTGCGCGAGATCCGGCAGCTCGCCGTAGTCGGCCTCGAAGCGGCGCAGGTCGGCGAGCTTGAGCTGCTTGGTGGCGTCGGTCAGCCAGCCCGCGCCGAAGCTCTCGAAGGAGACGACGTCGACCGGGCGGGCGCCCAGCAGCGACCACATGGCGCCTTCGAAGGCGCCGGTGTCGGAGGCCGGGACGATGCCGACGACCCAGTCGTCGGGCATGCCGAGCATCGCCTTCGAGCGGTCGATCACCGCCTTCAGCTTGGCCTTGGCCTCACCGGCGCGATGCGACCGGCCGAGCAATGCGCCCTCGAGCGCGGCGGGGGTCCAACCAGGCCGTTTCGCGGTCGGTCCGCTGCCGAAGCGGGGATTCCCCGGCTTGGCGGTGGGACGGTTCATGAACGAAACCTCTCACTGTCGCGCGGAGCGCGGACGTTAACGGCGGGGCTGGTGCGGCGCAACCGGGTGTCGAGCCGGCGGGACGCGGAACTCACAAGTGCCCGGCGACGTCCAAGGCGGCGCCGCCGGCGGCCGCGGCCAGCACGGTGAGCCAGGCCGGCACCCGGCCGCTGGCGACGAGCGCGAGCACGGCGAGGGCGACCGCGGCGGTGCCGATCGAGGTGATCGCCGCGGGCACCAGCACGACGACGAGGGCCGCCGCCAGCAGGCCCGTGACCGCCGCGCCCATGCCGACGAGCGCCGGTCGCACCCGCGGCCGAGCCTGTACCTGCCGCCAGACCGGCAGTACCGCGAACATCAACAGCGTCGACGGCAAAAAGATCGCCGCCAAGCAGACGAGGCTGGCGACGGCGCCGCCCGCCGGCGCGGCCGCGCCCAGAAAGGCGCCGATGGTGAAGAGCGGGCCCGGCACCGCCTGGGCGAGACCGTAACCCGCGAGGAAGAGCTCGGGGCCGACATGGCCGGGCTCGACCACGGTCGTCTCCAAAAGCGGCAGCACCACGTGGCCGCCGCCGACGATGAAGGTGCCGGCGTAGACGATGCCGGCGGCGAGGCCGGCGAGCCCGCCCGTGCCGGCGAGCAGGACGGCCGCCATCGCCGCCATGACGACGACGAAGCCGAGGCGGGCGCCCGTCGCCAACCAGGCGGGCACCGGCGGCGCCGGGAGTTCGCCGGGTGGCGGCAGGCGGTCGCGCAGGAACACCGCGCCGGCGATCGCGCCGAGCCCGAGCGTGGCGAACTGCCCGGGCGCGCCGGCGACGAGCGCGCTCAGGGCGAAGCCGGCGAGCGCGATCCCCCGCCGTGGCCAGTCCGGCAAGAGCGCCTTGGCCATGCCCCAGACCGCCCAGGCGACGACGCCGACCGCCGCCGCGGCGAGGCCGGCGAGCCAGCCGGCGCGGCCCGCCTCGAGGCCGACGCCGACGAGCCCGGCAACCGTCAAGAGCAGCGCCGAGGGCAGGGTGAAGCCGAGCCAGGCCGCAGCCGCGCCGAGCGGGCCGGCGCGGTGCAGGCCGATCAGCATGCCGAGCTGCGACGAGGTCGGGCCGGGCAACAGCGAGGCGAAGGCGAGGTACTGGGCGAAGACGTCCTCGCCGAGCCACTTGCGGTCGCGGACGAAGGCGGCGCGGAAATAGCCGATATGCGCGGTCGGCCCGCCGAAGGAGGTGAGCCCGAGCCGACCGAACGCCGCCAGCACCGCGCGGGCGCATGGTGCATGGTCGCGCGGTTCGATCGGCGTCTCGTGATGGTGGAGAGCCATGGGCGGCCTGTGCTAGGTCGACGGTACCGCGTCGACGGCGCGACCGTGCAAGAGGACCGTGACGGAACGATGACGAAACCGCCGCTTTCCATCCTTCTCGCCGGCCCCCGAGGCTTCTGCGCCGGGGTCGACCGCGCCATCGAAATCGTCGAGAACGCGCTCGCGGAGCACGGTCCGCCCGTCTATGTCCGCCACGAGATCGTCCACAACAAGCACGTCGTGAACGCCCTCGAGGAGAAGGGCGCCGTCTTCGTCGACGAGGTCGCAGAGGTGCCCGACGACGCGCTGGTGATCTTCTCCGCCCACGGCGTGCCCAAGCGCGTCCCCGAGGAGGCGCGCGCGCGCAACCTGCTCTACACCGACGCCACCTGTCCCCTGGTCAGCAAGGTCCACCGCGAGGTCGAGCGCCACCACGCCGCCGGCCGGCAGGTGATCCTCGTCGGCCACGCCGGCCATCCCGAGGTCGAGGGCACGATGGGCCAGGTCCCCGACGGCGCCGTCGTGCTGGTCGAGACCGAGGCCGACGTCGACCGCATCGAGGTCGAGGATCCCGAGCGGCTCGCCTTCGCCACCCAGACGACGCTCTCGGTGGCCGACACCAAGGCCATCGTCGAGCGGCTGCAGGCACGCTTTCCAAGCATCCACGGGCCGCGCCGCGAGGACATCTGCTACGCCACCACCAACCGGCAGGCGGCGGTCGAGAAGGTCGCCGAGCGCGCCGACGCCGTGCTGGTGGTGGGCGCGCCCAATTCCTCGAATTCGATGCGCTTGGTCGAGGTCGTCCAACGCGCCGGCTGCCCGCACGCCCGGCTGATCGAGACCGCCGCGCAGATCGACTGGGACTGGCTCGCCGGCGTGCGCACGCTCGGGCTCACCGCCGGGGCCTCGGCGCCGGAGGTCCTGGTGCAAGGCGTCGTCGAGGCCTGCCGGGAGCGCTTCGACGTCACCGCCGAGGAGGTCGAGGTGACCACCGAGGACGTCGTGTTCCGGGCACCGCCGGTGCCGACCCGCCGCGCGTCTTGAGGGCGCTTGGCCGTCTACACCCCGCTCGACGAGACGACGATCCGCGGTCTCGTCGCGGAGTACGGGCTCGGTGAGCTCGTGCGCTGGCACGGCATTCAGGCGGGTGTCGAGAACTCCAACTTCTACATCGAGACGACGCTCCGCCGGGTCATCCTCACCCTCTACGAGAAGCGGGTGAACCCGGCGGAGCTGCCGTTCTTCTTGGGCGTGATGGAGCACTTGGCCGCCCGCGGCGTGGCGTGCCCGACGCCCCTGCACGATCGGCACGGCCGCCGGCTGCGCGAGATCGAAGGTCGCCCGGCGGCGTGCGTCACCTTCCTCGACGGCCGCTCGATCCGCCGCGCCACCGCCGCCCAGTGCCGCGCGCTCGGCGCCGCCCTCGCCGAACTGCACGTGGCCGGGCGCGACTATCCGGGCGCGCGCGCCAACGATCTGGCGCTGGCGGGCTGGCGGCGGCTCTTCGACCGCATCGGCGATCGCGCCGACGAGGTCGCCCCCGGCCTCGCCGCCGAACTCGCGGGCGAGCTCGAGAGCCTGGAGGCGATCTGGCCCGCCGGCCTGCCGCGCGGGGTCATCCACGCCGATCTCTTCCCCGACAACGTCTTCTTCGAAGGCGAGGCGGTGACGGGGCTGATCGACTTCTACTTCGCCTGCACCGATCAGCTCGCCTACGACCTGGCCATCTGCCTCAACGCGTGGTGCTTCGAGCGCGACGGCGCCTTCAACACCACCAACGCCCGGGCGATGACGGCGGGCTACCGCCGGGTGCGCCCGCTGGAAGAGGCCGAGGTGGCCGCCTTGCCGGTGCTCTGCCGCGGCGCCGCCTTTCGCTTTTTGCTCACCCGGCTCTTCGATTGGCTCCACCATGTCGAGGGCGCGGTGGTCACGCCCAAGGACCCCCTGGAGTACGTCGTGAAGAACCGCTTTCATCGCGGCATTCGCGGCCCCGGCGCCTATGGCCTCGGCTGAGCCGGTCGAGATCCACACCGACGGCGCCTGCTCCGGCAATCCCGGCCCCGGCGGTTGGGGGGCGATCCTGCGCTGGCAGGGCCACGAGAAGGCGCTGTCGGGCGGTGAGCCGGCGACCACCAACAACCGCATGGAGCTGATGGCCGCGATCGCGGCGCTCGAGGCGCTCAAGCGGCCGAGCCGGGTCGTGATCTGGACCGACAGCGGCTATCTCAAGGGTGGGATCACCGGCTGGATCGAGGGCTGGAAAAAAAACGGCTGGAAGACCGCGGGCCGGCAGCCGGTCAAGAACCGTGACCTCTGGGAGCGGCTCGACGCGCTTTGCCGCCGCCACCAGGTGGACTGGCGCTGGCTCAAGGGCCATGCCGGCCATCCCTTGAACGAGCGCGCGGACGCCTTGGCCCGCGCCGCGATCGAGGCGGCGCGGGCCTGAGGCTCAGAGCTTGGCGAGGATGGCCTCGGCGCCGCTGACGGCGACCGCGCCGGGGTTGTCCTCGACCAGCAGCTCCTTCACGACGCCGTCCTCGACCACCATGGCGTAGCGCTTCGAGCGCGTGCCCAAAAACGGTCCGGTGAGCGCCACGTCCATGCCGGTGGCGCGGGTGAAGTCGGCGTTGCCGTCGGAGAGCATCGTGATCGTGTCGCCGGCGCCCGTCTGCTGCTCCCAGGCGCGCATGACGAAGGGGTCGTTGACCGCGACGCAGACGACGTCGTCGACGCCCTTCGCCTTGAGCGCGTCGGCGTGCTGGACGAAGCCCGGCAGGTGCTGCTCGTGGCAGGTCGGCGTGAACGCGCCCGGGACCGCGAACAGCACGACCTTCCGGCCGGCGAAGAGCTCGTCGCCGGTGACGTCCACCATGCCGTCGGCGCCGAACTTCTTGAAGACGGCGGCCGGCAGCTTGTCCCCGATGGCGATGGCCATGGCGTTTCTCCCCGCGTTGGCGAAACCGCCTCTCCCCTAGAGCCCGTGAGCCGGCGCGTCACGCCCCAAAAGACGACCCGCTCCGGCGGTTCGACCGCTTGAAGCGGACCGCGCCGGCACCTACCATTCGAGGCATGCGAGAGGACGACTGGAACGGCAGCGATTTGACGGGCAGTCTGCTCGTGGCGATGCCGGGCATGACCGACGAGCGGTTCGAGCGTAGCGTCATCTTCGTTTGCGCCCATAGCGAGGACGGGGCGATGGGCCTCGTCGTCAACAAGCTCATGGACGATCTGACCCTGCCGGCGCTGTTGCGCCAGCTCAAGATCGAGCCCGGCGCGGTGGCCGACGAGCCGGTGCATTTCGGTGGTCCGGTGGAGAGCAGCCGCGGCTTCGTGCTCCACACCGCCGACTACGTCCAGGACTCGACGATGGTCATCGACGACAACATCGCCTTGACCGCGACCATCGAGGTGCTGCGCGCGATCGCGAAAGGCGAGGGGCCGGCGCGCAAGGTCATGACGCTCGGCTACGCCGGCTGGAGCGCCGGCCAGCTCGACAGCGAGATCCAGGCGAACGGCTGGCTGTCGGTCCCGGCGGACGAGGAGATCCTCTTCGGCGCCGACCATGCCCACAAATGGGAACGGGCGCTCGCCAAGCTCGGCGTCACGCCCGGCATGCTCTCCGCAAACGCCGGCCACGCGTGAAGGGCGTGACCGGCCTCGGCCTCGGCTCGAGCCTTTGCGGCGTTCGACGGGTCCCGCCCGTTAGGCCACCTGGGCCGGAAGGGCGGGTGCCCCCGTAGCGGCGGCGACCTCGGCCTCGTAGCCCTTGACCGCACGCTGCAGCTTCTCGAACGCCCGCACCTCGATCTGGCGGACGCGCTCGCGGCTGATGCCGTAGTGCTGGCTCAGCTCCTCGAGCGTCAGCGGCTCGTCCTTGAGCCGGCGCTCGGTGAGGATGTCGCGCTCGCGATCGTTGAGCACGTGCATCGCCCGCGCCAACAGCGAGCGGCGGTGATCGAGCTCGTCCTCGTCGGCGAGCGTCTGCTCCTGGCTTTGCGTCTCGTCGACGAGCCAGTCCTGCCACTCGGTCTCGCTTTCCGCTTTGAGCGACGCGTTGAGCGAGTGATCGGGACCGTCGAGGCGGCGGTTCATGTCGACCACCTCCTGCTCGGTCACCTGCAGCCGATCGGCGATCTGGCGGACGTGCTCGGGGGAGAGGTCACCGTCGTCGATGGCCTGCATCTGGCTCTTCAACCGGCGGAGGTTGAAGAAGAGCTTCTTTTGCGCCGCCGTCGTGCCCATCTTCACGAGCGACCAGGAATGCAGGATGTACTCCTGAATGGCGGCGCGGATCCACCACATCGCATAGGTGGCGAGGCGGAAGCCGCGCTCCGGGTCGAAGCGCTTGACGGCCTGCATCAGGCCGACATTCCCCTCGGAGATGATCTCGTTCATGGGCAGACCGTAGCCCCGGTAGCCCATCGCGATCTTGGCGACGAGGCGGAGATGGCTCGTGACCAGACGGTGCGCGGAATCCACGTCGCCGTGTTCGCGCCACGCCTTGGCGAGCACGTACTCTTCCTCTTGCTCCAGCATCGGAAAGCGCCGGATCTCGGCCAAATAGCGCGAGAGAC
Organism: Alphaproteobacteria bacterium; assembly: GCA_046541805.1. Taxonomy (GTDB): domain Bacteria; phylum Pseudomonadota; class Alphaproteobacteria; order Geminicoccales; family Geminicoccaceae; genus JAAAPF01. Next base: position 2,021 of record JBKHCM010000073.1, on the reverse strand, counting down.
CGGAACCTTCGACGGGAACGACAGGGAGGCTGGTCATGTACGTACGTCTCCACCCGGTGGGGTTTGCAAAGGATAGGGAACCAAAGCGGTACTGAACGCCCGCTGAACTCTGATCCCTACTGTCCCCTAAAGGTTACACGGCCGCGCGCGTTCCATCAAAGTCTCGAAGATGTCCGGTGCCGCGCGCTCGAAGCTGAGCCATTCCCCGGTACGCGGATGCGCAAAGCCGAGCGTGCGAGCGTGCAGCGCCAGCCGGTTCCAGCTCTCGAGCTCCGCTTTCAACGCGGCCGGCAGGCTGCGCATCCGGCTGCCGCCGTAGAGCGGGTCACCCAGAATCGGATGGCCGATATGGGCGAGATGCACCCGGATCTGGTGGGTCCGGCCGGTCTCGAGCCGGCAAGCGACGCGCGCGGCGACGGTGCCGGCGGCGGCGAGCCGCTCGAGATGGGTCACCGCCGGCTTGCCGCCGCGGGCGACCACCGCCATGCGCTTGCGGTCCTTGGGGTGGCGACCGATGGCGCCCTCGAGCCGCCGCCGCGCCGGGGCGAGCCCCGCCACGATCGCCTCGTAGACCCGCTCGATGGTGTGCACCGCGAACTGGCCGGCGAGGGCCTGATGGGCGCGGTCGGTCTTGGCGACGACCATGACGCCGGAGACGTCCTTGTCGAGGCGGTGGACGATGCCGGGCCGCTCGACGCCGCCGATGCCCGACAGCCGCCCGGCGCCGTGCGCCAACAGGGCGTGGACGAGGGTGCCGGCGGCGTGGCCGGGGGCGGGGTGGACGACGAGCCCCGCCGGCTTGTGGAGCACGATGAGGTCGTCGTCCTCGAACAGGATGTCGAGGGCGATGGCCTCGGGCGCGAGGTCCATCGCCCGCGGCGGCGGGACGTCGAGCTCGATCACGTCGCCGCGTTTGACCCGGTGCGCCGGGTCCACTACCACCGCCGCGTTCAGGCGAAGGCGACCCTCCCGCACCAGATCCTGCAGCCGGGCACGCGACAGCGCCGCGAGCCGCCCGGCGAGGAACCGGTCCAGACGTTGACGGTCGTCGTCGGCCGTCGCTTCGAGACGATGGGTCATGCGCGAGAACCCGCCAAGCACCGAACAGGACGACGAGGACGAGGCCGCCGCCGCGGCGGCGATGGCGCCTTGGATCACGATGCTCAAGGCGTTCGTCGTCGTCACCGGCATCGCCCTCGTGCTCACCTTCGCCCTCTTCGTCTACCTCTTCATCGACAAGCGCAACGAGGAGCAGGCCACCGAGCGCGCGCGCCGAGAGGGCCCCGCCACACCCGTGGCCGCACCGGCGGGAGCGGAGATCCGCCATGTCCGCTTCGAGGGCGACCGCGCCTTCCTCGTCCTCGAAGGCGCCGACGGCCGGAGCTATCTGCTGCTCGTCGATATGGCCGCCGGGGAACGGATCAGCCTCGTTGTCCTCGAGGACTAGGCCGCGCTGCCGCGGCGGCGAGGTCGCCGTCACCATCGAGGCCCTCGGCGACGCCGGCGACGGGCTCGCCCGCCACGCCGGCGCGCGCGTGGTCGTCCCCGGGGGCCTGCCGGGCGAGCGCCACCGCGTCCGCCTCGAGGCAAGCCGCGGCGGCACCGTCCAGGCGACGAGCCTCGAGATCCTCGACGCGGTCGAGCGCGCGGCGCCGCCGTGCCCCCACCACGCGCGTTGCGGCGGTTGCGCCACCCAGCACGTGCCCGAAGCGAGCGAGGCCGCCTGGCGCGTCGAGCGGGTGCGGCGCGCGCTCCGCCGCCGTGGGCTCGAGCCTGAGGTGACGCTGGCCCACAAGAGCCCCCTCGGCGCGCGCCGTCGGCTGCGCCTCGTCGTCAAAGGCGGTCGCCCGCCGCGCCTGGGCTATCGTGAGCGCCGCAGCCACCGCGTCGTCGACGTCGCCGCCTGCCCGATCGCCCGGGGCGAGCTGACGGCGGCCTTCGCGCCGCTGCGGCGTCTGCTGGCCGGGCTCGACGCCCGGCCCGAGGAGGTGGCACTCACCGCCTTTGCGCAGGGTCTCGAG
>JBKHCM010000072.1:0-15982 GCA_046541805.1 Alphaproteobacteria bacterium | reverse complement strand
CCTGGCGGCTCACCCTCGCCGGGCCCAAGCCGGCGGCGGCGCCGGCGGCTCTCGAGGCGCTTCTCGCCGACCCGCGCTGCGACTGGCTCGGCACCGTCCCGCACGCCACCCTGCTCGAGGCGATGACCCGAGCACACGTCTTCGTCTTCCCGTCGATCGTCGAAGGTTTCGGCATGGTGCTCTACGAGGCGATGGCGGCGGGCCTGCCCGTCATCACCACCCCCAACACCGCGGGCCCCGACATCCTCACCGAGGGTGTCGAGGGCTTCGTCGTGCCGATCCGCGACCCGGACGCGATCGCCGAGCGCATCGCGGCGCTCGCCGCCGACGAGGACCGCCGGCAGGCGATGGCCACGGCCGCGCTCGCGACGGCGGCGGCCTCGGGCTGGCGGGCCTACGAGGACCGCATCTCGGCCCTCCTCGACGAGGTGCTGGACTGATGGCGACCCCCGTCTTCGCCCCCGCGCCGGCGCACCACCACGCCGCGCCCGCGGCGACCAGCGGCGTCGACCACGAGGCGCGCCGCCGCTTCGCCGTGCGGCTCGTGCTTTTCATCTACGTCCTGTCGCTGCTCGAGGGGCCGCTTCGAAAGTGGTTCCTGCCCGGCTTGGCGACGCCGATCTACTTCCTGCGCGACCCGTTCGTCGTGCTGCTCTACGTCTACTGCCTGCAGCACCGGCTGTTCGCCTGGGGCGGGCTCGGCCGCCTGTGGCTCGGCTTCGCCGTCGCCGCCAGCCTCGTGGCGCTGCTGCCCTTCGCGTTCTACGGCATCGACGTGCGCGCCTGGGTGCTCGGGGTGCGCAGCTACTGGGTCTACCTGCCGCTCGCCTTCGCGATCGCCGGCACGTTCCGGCGCGAGGACGTCGAGCGCTTTTTGCGCTGGAACGTGCTGCTCGCCGTGCCCTACGCGTTCTTGATCGCCACCCAATACGGCGCCGGGCGCGACGCCTGGGTGAACCGCGGCATCGCCGGCGACAGCGAGAGCGCCGTCGGGCTCGGCGAGGAGATCCTGCGCCCGTTCGGGCTCTTCACCTACACCGGGCCCAACGTCGGCTTCACCGCGGCGATGATCGCCTTCTTCCTCGCCTGGTACCTCATGGGCGCGCGCGTCCGCTGGCGGCCGGTGATCCTCGCGGCGGGCGCGGTCGCGGTCGGCACGATGGCGGTGCTCACCGGCAGCCGGTCGATCTACTTCCTCGCCGGTGCGATCCTCGCGACGACGCTCGTGGGCTCGACCCTCGCCAACCCCACCCCGCGCACGATCGGCCGCAATCTCGGCATCGCGCTGTTCGTCGCCCTTGCCGCCGGCCTCTTCGTCACCGTCTATTCGGATATGCTGGCGGCGATGGAGGTGCGGTTCGAGCGCGCGGCCGCGAACGAGGGCTCGATCTGGAGACGCGCGCTCGCCGGGCCGATCGCCTTCGTCGAGCCCTTGTCCACGGCGCCGCTCTTCGGCTACGGCATCGGCACCGGCACGCCGGCGATCGCCCGCTTCGTCGGCAACCCGGCGCTGATCTACGGCGAGGGCGAGCTCCAGCGCGTCGTCAACGAGCTCGGCGTGGCGCTCGGCCTCGCCTTCGTGCTCCTGCGCTACGGCACGGCGGCGACGCTCGGCCTGCGCGCGCTCGCCACCGCGCGGCGCGGCGAGCTCGCCATCCTCCCGCTTGCGGGCTACACCGCCGTCCCGATCGCCATGGGCCAGATCACCCACTCGCCGATCAACGGCTTCATGCCGTGGCTGGCGGTGGGGCTGGTGTTGGCGTTGGCCTCGACGTTGGCGAGCGACGCCGGGCCACAGCCCGTGCGAAAGACGGTGTTCACGCCGGGCTCGACCGCCCGCGATGCAAGGAGCGAGCGCCCATGAACCTCGTGCGGGCGCTGGCCCGTCCGGAGTACCTCCACCGTCCTCGGCAGATCGTCGAGCGCCTGCGCTACGCTTATAGGAGCCCGCAAGGCGAAGCGTGGGCGCGAACCCCTTGGGGTCTACCCGTGTGGGTCGACGCGCAGGAACTGCACGGACGCGCGCTTCTCACGCACGGCGTCGTCGATCTCGGCGTTACAGAAGTGATCTGGCGCCTGGTGGAGCCGGGCGACGCGGTGGTGGACGTCGGGGCGAACGTCGGCGGGCTGACGGCGGCGATGGCGCGTCGGGTGGGGCGGGGCGGATCGGTCGTCGCGTTCGAGCCGCATCCCGCAACCCGGGCGCTGCTCGAGCGCAGCGCCGAACGCTGGTCGAGCCTCGGCGCGGCGCCCGTGGTCGTGCGCGCTGAAGCGCTCTCGTCGACCGAGGGCACCGCTCGCCTTCACGTGCCCGAGGCGTTTGCGCGGAACTCCGGCATCGCTCGCCTTGTCGAAACCGGCGATGGCGTCGATATCCCGACAACGACCTTCGACCGCGTGTTCGCCCGCGACATCAAGTTGAAGCTGGTGAAGATCGACGTCGAGGGCCACGAAGACGCCGTGGTCGAAGGCATGCGCGAGACGCTGACCGATGGACGTGTCGAGCACATCGTGTTCGAGGAGTTTCGACCGCTGCCGAGCCCGTTGTGCATGACCCTGACCACTTACGGTTTCGAAGCCTTTTTAATCGACACCGGGATCGGTGGCCCGAGCCTGCTGCCCGTGGACGGCACGCATCACGCTCCATCGGGGCGGCCGCCGAACGTGCTCGCCACCCGATCTTCTAGGGACGCGTTGGTGCGACTTCAGCCCCGCGGCTTCGCCTGCTTGGGCGCCCGATGACAATATGTCTTCTTGACGTCCTCGCCATGCTGCCCGGGCCATCCCCGACTGCACGGTAAGGAGGTCAAAGAGGGCTGACAATGTCGCCATCGTCGTGCGAAAGCCAACGGCGTCGTCAGGTAGCCCATCCTAGCGAAGGGCGGCGCACGACGATGCTCCGCGTGGCAATGCTTACAGGCGATCTCGCGGCGTCGGCAGGGGGTCTCGCGGCGTCGGTGCCGGGCATGGTGAACGCGCTGGAGGACACGGCCGGCGTCGAGGTCCACGTGCTCGGAACGCGGGTGGAAGGTGAACCTCACCCGGCAGGGGTTTGGGGTCGGCGCGCGCACGCCCACGCCCAATACGGCCCGCGCGCCTTTCACTGGGCGCCGGCGCTTGGGCGAACGCTCCGGCGACTGAACCCCGACCTGGTCGACGTCCAAGGGCTGTGGATGCACAGCTCGCGGGTGAGCCTCGCGCATCATCGCCGGACGCGCCGGCCCTACGTCGTCACGCCGCGCGGCATGCTCGATCCGTGGTCGTTGGCCTACGCGCGTTGGAAGAAGCGGCTCGCGGCGACATGGTTCGAAGACGCCCACCTGCGGCACGCCGCGTGCATCCGCGCGACGTCGCTCTTGGAGGCGGGGCACGTCCGCAGCTACGGGCTGCGGCAGCCGATCGCGGTCGTTCCCAACGGGGTCGAGCTGCCGCCGGACCGGTCGACACCGCAGCGGGCCTCACCCGGTCGCCGGCTGCTGTTCTTGAGCCGCATCCACCCCAAGAAGGGCCTGCCGCACCTCCTCCGCGCCTGGGCCGCGCTCGCGCACCGCCATCGCGACTGGGAGCTCGTGCTGGCCGGCCCCAACGAGGTCGGCCACACCGCCGAGATGCAGGCGCTGGCGACGGACCTCGGCGCGCCGCGGGTGACGTGGATCGGGCCGGTCGAAGGTGAAGCGAAGGACGCGCTCTACCGCAGCGCCGATCTCTTCGTCCTGCCGACCCACGCCGAGAACTTCGGCCTCGTGGTCGCCGAGGCCCTGGCCCACGGCGTGCCCGTCGTCACCACCCGCAACGCCCCCTGGGACGGCCTCGAGACGCAGCGCTGCGGCTGGTGGATCGAGCTCGACGACGGCGCCCTGCGCGAAGCCCTGGCCGCGGCGATGACGCTCGGCGACGCCGAGCGGCGCGCGATGGGGTCCCGCGGCCGCGCCTGGATGGAGCGCGACTTCGCCTGGCCCGCCGTCGCGCGCCAGCTGAGCGAGGTTTATGCGTGGCTGGTCGGTGGTGGCCGAACGCCGGATTGCGTCCTCACCGCCTGAAGGGCGCGCCGCGTGGCGGCAAACCGCTGGCGGCGCGCCCACTGCCGTCCCTCAGGGCCGAAACAGCAGCCAGCTCACCGTCTGCTCATCGTCCGGCGCGGGCGTGCCGAACTCGAGCCGGAAGCCTTTCCTCTCCTTGTTGGTGACGATCACCGTCGTGTGCCAGCTCGGCGTCGCGACGATTTGGTAGTTGGCGTCGTCCTCGGTGCGCGACGGCATGCGGTCACGGGTGTTGTCGAGCCGAGGCGCACCTTGTCCGTCGAACGGCCGCTTCCCGTCGTCGACGAACGGTCTCGTGCTGTTGTCGATTTCCCAAAATCCCTCGAAATAGTTTGCCTCGTATCGGCCTTCTTTCGTCCTTTGCGGACCTCGATAGATACGCCGGGCTTTCATCCAATCGCGCGTGTCATAGGGAATTTCCACACGCTCACCGGCCTTGACCGTTACCTCTTTCTTGTTGAGGTAGATCTCACAATGCTCGGTGATCCACGTCGAGACATAGACGTAATCGCCCGGTTCTAGCGCCGACGACTCGTCCGCGACGACGCGGGGATCGTAAAGATAAAGCAATTTGTCGTTGATCGTCCCGCCGTGAGGGAAAAACGTGACCTCTACGGACGCCGCATCGGCGTCTGGGTGCGCGACTCCTCCGAGATTTTTGGCGAACACCGGACCACCTTCATTAGGCGATCCTTTTTTGCCCAAGTCTTTGATGTTGAGCCCCGTCAGACCCGGCAGCATCAGGTCGTGAAAGGCTGTCATCGTCCTGTAGCGGTCTTGTATCGCGCCGGAAAACGCCTGGGTGCCGACGAAATGAAAGTGAGGCTCCTCGTCATCGTCTTTTAGCAACGGCCGGAATACTCCTGCCACGTCGTTATTGTTCGGGGACTGGCCGGTTCCTCGCCAGACCGGCACTTTGCTGTCGTTGACGATGGCGCCTTGCGAAAACCAGCCCCAGCAACAGATGCCGCTGAATTGACAATTGTTGGTGGCATTTTCGATCCACAGGCCCGCCTTGCCACCCCAGGCCTTATTTTCCACGCTGCCCTGGATGTCGACGCCCGAGATCGACACCCCTTTGATCCATTTGGCATGAATGCCGATCAAGCACGCTTCCGTGCTGATGCCGGCGAGCTGTACTGCCTTCGCCATGTGGTCCGGCGTGCCATCGATCCCATATTTTTTATCACCGAGCTTGATGCCGACGCGCGCCACCTCGATCCGACAACCGAACAGGCTCGACCCTTTTTCGACAATCTGCACACCGGTCGCGAAGCCTTGGACATTGATGCCCGTTAGAAACGTGTGACCCGTAACAGAAATGCCCCACGAGCCGTTGATCCATCGCTCATCGTCTCGGTAATCGGAGCCGAATTTTTTATACGCATTAACTCCCTGTCTCGCTTTGACATTGTTGATTGCGATGTCGAAGCACGATTCTCCGAGGGTCAGCCCTCGGAATGCACCGTTAAATAGGCAATTTTCAATGTAGCCGTCGACCATTGAGTGAAAGTCGACACAACTGCCGTAGGACGTTTTCGACGAAAAAGCAAGATTGGAAAAGCCGAATGAAATCAGCCTGTGTTTCTCTTGTCCGGTATATTTTCCGTCTTTGTCGATATAACCAAAAGCACGATGAATTAACGGTTCATCAGTGTCGTTGTCGTCCGGCTCAAAACGCAATTCCGGGCGCACCGGCGTATCGCCGTGACTGAAGCGACCGCCGAACTCGCCGTGCATGTAGACGGCCTTGTCGCCGATGATGAGGCTCGACTTGATCTTGTAGGTGCCGCGCGGCACGAAGATGGCGTAACCGGCATCAATCGCGGCTTGGAAAGCCGGCGCGTCGTCCGTTTTGCCGTCGCCCACGGCGCCGAAGTCCTTGACGCTGATCATGTCGCCGAGGCGGTCGGCGACGGAGCGCGGGCGCGCGCCTTCGATCGCCGGGCGGTAGTAGCCGCCATGGTCGATCTCGCTGCGGATCTGGCCGAGAGTGTCGCGCAGATCGCTCTTGCGGACGGGGCGACCGTCGTCGAATAGCTTGGGGTCGATCTTGCTGGTCATGACGTGCAAGTCCCTACGGGTCGGGTGAGGCAGAGGCTCGGAAGGAATATAGGATAATGTACCTAGGACGTGTCAAACGCTATCGTCGGTGAATTGTCGTGAATGCCGGCGGCTTTGCGCCGACCGCGACGTTCCGGTGAAGCCGCCGACCTCGGGGGGAAGCCTTGCCCAAATCGCTCGCGATCATCGTTCTCACCAAGAACGAGGAGGCCAATCTGCCGGCGCTTCTGGCCAGCGTGGCGCCGCTCGACGCCGAGATCTTCGTGGTCGACAGCGGCAGCGACGACCGTACGGTCGAGATCGCGCGCGCCGGCGGCTGCACGGTCGTGGAGCACCCCTTCGAGAACTACGCCGCCCAGCGCAACTGGGCCTTCGACCACCTGCCGATCGCGGCGCCGTGGACGCTGTGCCTCGACGCCGACGAGCGCCTCACGCCCGAGCTTGTGGCCGAGATCGCCGAGCTCACCGCGGCGCCGGGCGCACCCCATGACGGCTACATGCTCAAAAAACGCACGGTGTTCATGGGACGGTGGCTGCGCTGGGGCGGTCAGTATCCCGCCTTCCACTTGCGGCTGTTCCGCAGCGGCAAGGGTCGCTGCGAGGACCGCCTCTACGACCAGCACTTCGTCGTGGACGGCCCGGTCGGCACCCTGCGCCACGACTACGTCGACATCCTTACCGACAGCCTGACGAGCTGGACCGAGCGGCACAACCGCTGGGCGACGCTCGAGGCCCGCGAACTGCTGGAGGGCCCGGCCGCCACGGGCCAGGTCCGGCCCGACTGGTCGGGCTCGCCGATCGAGCGCAAGCGCTTTTTGCGCATGAACGTCTACCGTCGCGCGCCGTTGTTCGTAAGGCCGTTTTTACTGTTCATCTTCGACTATGTCCTGCGTTTGGGGTTCCTCGACGGCCGGCCGGGGCTGGTCTTTCACGTGCTGCAGCGATTCTGGTTTCGATTTTTGATCGATGCCAAGATCTACGAAAAGCGACGTCGCGACGCGCTCGCCGGTGGCGCGCGGCGGGCACCCGGCTGACGCCGCCCGCGAGCCCGGCGGACGCCCTTCTCTGCGCCGCCACGGCGCGGGAAGGCTCAGCCACAGCCAGCGCGCCCGCAGCCCCGCCGGGCGCCGCGGCCCCGTCTCCACTTTTCTTGCGTGGGAAGGCAGAACATGAGCCGTGCCGACAGCATTCAGCTTCTTCGACGGCCAGCGCCGGCGGCCTGGCCTTGGCTGATCACCGCGACGCTCGCCGCTCTCGGCGTCGCCTTGATGTCCTCCAGCCTCGTCGATCATCTCGCATGGTGGTGGGGCCAAGAGGAGGGCAGCCACGGCTGGCTCATTCCGCTGATCAGCGCATTCGTGCTCTGGCAGCGCCGCGAGCGGATCCTCGCGGCGCGCGGACGACCGTCCTGGCTCGGCGCGGTCGGATTCGCCCTCGGGCTCCTGCTGCTGGCGTTCGACGACATCGCGCAGTTGCAGCGTCTCGCCGTTCCGGCGTTGATCCTGATGGGCCTGGGCGCCAGCGTCGCGGCGCTGGGCTGGGCGGCGACCCGATATGTGGCGGTGCCGATTGCGTTCCTGGCGTTCGCCATGGCGCCCCCCGGCGGGCTCTACGTCTGGCTCTCCCTGCAGCTGCAGTTCGTCTCCTCGGAGATCGGGGCGGCCATTCTGCAGGCGCTGGGCATCAGCGTCTTTCTCGCCGGCAACGTGATCGACCTCGGCGTCTACAAGCTCCAGGTCGCCGAGGCGTGCAGCGGGTTGCGCTACCTGTTCCCGCTGACCGCCTTGGCCTTCCTCTGCGCCTGGATGTACCGCGCCCCGCTATGGGCGAAGGCGGTCGTGCTCGCCTCGGTGATCCCGATCACGATCGCCACCAACTCCGCGCGCATCGCGCTGGTGGGCGTCTTCGTCGAATACGGCTCGATCGCGCGGGCCGAAGGCTTCATGCACCTCTTCGAGGGCTGGGTGATCTTCCTCGTCGCGATGGCGATGCTGTTCGCGCTGATGTACCTGCTCGCCACGCTGCGCGGTGATCGACAGGGCTTCGCCGGCATGCTCGACGTCGACCGCCTCGCCGGCGCGCACATCCGCGCCCGGGCGTCCACGCGCGCGGGTGGCGAGACCGCGCGCCGCCTGCCGCGGCCCTGGCTCGCCTGCGTCGTCGTCGTCGCCCTGGTCGCGCCGGCGCATGTGGCGCTGATGAACCGTCCGCAGATCACGCCGGACCGGCCGGGCCTCGCCACCTTCCCGCTCGAGCTCGGCCCCTGGCAGGGCGAGCCCGCCACCATCGACGCCTACACCGAGGACACGCTCGGGTCGAGCGACTACCTGTTGGCCGACTACGTGGGCGGCGCCGAGCAGGAGCGCGTCAACCTGTGGGTCACCTATTTCGCCGATCAGGTGCGCAGCGCCGCCTTACACACCCCGCAGCAGTGCCTGCCGGGGGCCGGTTGGGAGTTCGTCACCCTCGAGACCGCCGACGCGCCCGTCGCCAACCACGCCGGCGAACCGTTTCGCCTGAACCGCGCGGTGGTGACCAACAACGACCAGCGGCTTTTAATCTACTACTGGCTCGAGGCGCGGGGCGAGCAGTATCTGGACGCGCGCCACCTCAAATACGGCAATCTCTGGTCGTCCGTCGTCGAGCGCCGCTCGGACGGCGGCCTGGTCCGCCTGACCACACCGATCCAACCGGGCGAGAGCGTGGCGACCGCCGAAGCGCGCCTCGTCGGCTTCATGGAGGCCGCCTACCCGCGGCTCGAGCCGCATCTCGGCGACTGAGCGCGAAGAGCGCGCCGCCGCCTCTCAACGGGCGGCGCGGGCCGCCGGCGACGCGGTTGCCTCCGGCCCGGCATCGCCCAGGATGCGGCAACGCAGCACGCCGCGCGGCGCGCCGAGCGGGATCTCGGTGAAGGCCGAGAGCCCGCGACCGCGCTGGCGCTCCTCGACCACGCCGACGACGGTGTCGAAGGTCACGCGCTCGTGATCCTCGGCGTAGCTGTGGACGAGCGCCATCTCGGCGAGCGCGTTGACCAGACGGGGCACGCCGCCGGTGAAGAAGTGCACCGCCGCGGCCGCCTCGTCGTCGAACAGCGCCGGTGCGCCGCCTGCGACCTCGAGCCGATGGTGGATCATCGCGCGGGTCTCCGCGGGCTGGAGCACCTCGAGGTTGTGGTCCGTCCAGACCCGCTGAACGAACTGGCGCAGCGTCGGGCGCTCGAGGGTGTCGCGGAGCTCGGGCTGGCCCACCAGGATCAGCTGGAGCAGCTGGTCCGCGCCGCTGTTCACGTTCGAGATGATCCGCAGCTCCTCGAGCGCATCCTCGTTCAGGTTCTGCGCCTCGTCGATCACCAGAACGGCGCGCCTGCCGGTGTCGTGAAACCCCCGCAGGTGGTCCAGCAGCGCGTCGTGCTGCTCGAGCGCGTCCTTGTCGCGGTGATCCACGCCGAACGCGCGCAGCGCCCAACGCAACGGCGTGCCGAAGCCGCCGTGCGTGGTGGTCACGAGGCCGACGGCGACGTCGTCGCGCGCTTCCTCGAGCAGGCGCCGCACCAGGGTCGTCTTGCCGGTGCCGACCTCGCCGGTCAGCACGACGAAGCCCGCCTGCTCCGTCAGCCCGTAGCGCAACACCGTGAACGCCAGCTTGTGCGTCTCGCTGACGAAGAGAAAGCGCGGATCGGGCACCAACGAGAAGGGCTTCTCACGCAGCCCGAAATACCATTCGTACACCCTCTGCTCCCGAACGCGGCCCTGTTCATGCGGGGTCGACGGCAGCGCGCTTCCGCTCGACGCTCCGGCTCACCACGATATCGTGGATGCGATCTTCCGCCTGCTGCGAACGCCCGGGGGACCGAGCGTTCGGGTCGACGCGCCGAGGCAACGCTGCGCGTCACTCGTAGCCATAGTCGTAATAGTAGTACTGACCGCTCTCCCGCGACGCACGGCTGTCGTTCAGTACCGTCCCTAAATACTTCTCCCGACCGATCGCCTCCGCCGCCCGCCGCATTTCGGTCCGGCGGGTGCGGCCCTCGCGCACCACGAGCAGCGCCTTGTCCACCGCGTCGAGGATGACCAGCGTGTCATCGACCGCGAGGATCGGTGGACAGTCGATGATCACCGTCCACTCGGTAAACTGCCGCGTCACCTGCCGTGTCAGGTCCGCCAGCACACCGTTGGCCAAGAGCTCCGAGGAGTGCGGCAAGGATCGCCCCTGCGGCAGGAGGAAAAGCTTGTCGCCCGGCGCCGCCAACAGGCACTGGGCGAGCGGCAACGTGCCGGCGAGGTAGTCCGACAGGCCCGCCGCGGGCTTCAGGCCCAGCGTCTTGGCCATGCCCGGCAGGCGCAGATCGCCGTCGATGAGCAGCACCTTGCCGGTCGTCTGGCGCGCCATCCCCATGGCCAGGTTGATCGATGTCAGCGTCTTGCCGTCGCCCTGACGCGGGCTCGTGACCGCGAGGACCCGCACCGTCGACCCGCCCGCGCTCAGCGTCTGCCGCGCCCGCGTCCGCACCATTCGGAACGCCTCGACCGCACGCCGCTGACCGCTCCAGCCGCGTCGGCCGTCCATCATTTGCGCGAGGATCTTGTTCGCCCGCAGCTTCCCGTCGGCGAGGGTGATCCGGGCGACCTCGCCCGTGTCCGCGAGCGCCGCCACGTCGACGGGGCGCCGCCGCCCGCCCGCCGCGCCGGCGGACGGTCCAGGCCCGAAGCGGGATCCCCGCTCTTCGGCCTTCTGCATCGCACGATGTAGCTTTTCCACCTCGGACCCCGCGCCTCAGGAACCGTCGAAACCGAGTTGCGCCTGCAGGTCGCTCGGCAGGTAGGGCCCGACCCGGCTGCCGACCTCACGCCAGGCCAACATCGCCGCCGTGTCGAGCGGGACCACCTGGCGGTGCACGACCCAAGCGCCGGCGCCGGTGCCGGCGACGATCACCGCGACCACGGCGATCCGCCGGCCGATCCGAAGCAGGCGCTCGGCGGGCGTGGTGATGTTGGGCACGATGCCCAGCGGCTCGAAGCCGATCTCGCGGGCGATGTCGCCGGGCCCACTCACCTTGTCGTCGATGACATGGCGCGCGGCCACCGCACCGCCGCCGGAGGCGGTCCCGAGCACCAGCCCCGCGAGCAGGATCAGCCTGCGGTCGGGCTCGGCCGGCGCGTTCGGCAGGTTCGCCGGCTCGATCAACGAGAAGCGCTCGCCGCGCTCCTCGGCCTCCACCGCCTCGCTCAGCCGCGCCATCTGCTCCTTTTCCAAAAGGGCGTTGCGCTGTGCGCGCGCATCGTCGAGGGCGCCGGCGATCTCGTTGTACTCCAGCTCGACCTGCGGCATGCGGTCCAGTCGCTCGCCGAAGTGCGCGATGCGCTCGCGGGCCTCGGCGCGGCGCTCGTCCAGCGTGTCGAGCTGGCGCCGCACCACCGCGAGCCGGGCCTCCATCGACAGATAGGCCGCGTTCCCGCTGCCGGCGCCGGCGTCGGCGCTCGCCGCGCCGCCTTCCGAGCCCTCGTCCTGGCGCGCGCGCACCTCGTCGAGCTGGCGCTGGGTGGCTTGGACGTCGGGGTGCGACGGGCCGTAGATCCGCTCGAGGCTGGCGAGCTCACGCTCGAGCTGGCGCCGCCGCGCGCTCAGCTCCCGGGACCCGCCCTCGGCCTCGGCCTCGTCGTCGACATCGCGCTGCGTGACGAACTCCTCCAGCGCCGCGACCTCGGCGCGGGTCCGCACCACGTCCGGGTGGGTGTCGGCGTAGCGCGCCCGCAGGGTCCCCAGCTGGACCCGCGCATCCTCCAGCATCGTCCGGGGATCGCTGATCGCCCCCCCGCCGCCTCCGCCCGCTCGCGGATCGATCTGGGCGAGCTGGGCCATCAGGATGGTCTCGCGGTCGATCAGCGACTGCTCCTCGCGGTCGAGCTCGCGCAGCGCGGTCTCGGCCCCCGCCAGCCGGCGCTCGTTGGCCGCGGCCTGCTGCGGCAGCAGCTCGGTGTGCTCGGACTTGAAGGCCGCCAGCCGTTGCGACAGGTCGTCGATGCGCTCTTCGACCCGCGTGCGCTCTCTCGCGAAGAACTGGGCGGTGCCGGTGATCAGCTCGCGGCGCTGGCGGATATTTTCGTTCAGGTAGAGCGAGACGACCTCGTCGGTGACGCGCCGGGCGATCGCCGGATCCTCGTAGTCGAAATACACCTCGAAGGCGACCGTCGCCTCGCCGCGCTCGGCGGCGATCCGACGGATGCCGACGTCACCGCGCATCCGCCCGGCCACCGCCGTCAGCGGCTCCTCCGCCCGCATCTCCGGGTAGAGGTTGAAGCGCTCGATGATGTCGACGAGGTTGTCGGTGACCATCACCTGCCGGGTGATCGATTCGAGCCGCCGATCGACATAGCTGTCGAACGACACGTCGACGAGTCTGTCGGGGATCTCGGCCTCCTCGATCAGCACCATCGCCGTCGAGCGGTAGACCGGCGGCCAAGTCAGCGCCGCCGCCGCAGCCGCCGCGACGATGAGCACGCAGGGGATCAGGAACCACCAGATCCGGCGCCTGAGGATCGCGAGGTAGTCGCCGAGGGAAAAGCTCTGCTGCAAGGCGAACGGCCTCTCAACTGGACCGGCGGCGACGCCCTGCGGCGCACCGCCCAATGATGGGCGCTCATAGCATGTCCGGCGGGGCTCGGCCCAGCGTTCGGCGCGGCACAGCATGCACAAGAGGGCGACGCGAGCGACGCCGGCCCCGAAACGAGAAAGGGCCTGCCGGAGCAGGCCCTTTTTGCCGACCCTGCGCGTAACGCGTCGGTGTCAGGCGGTCGGCGCGGCCTTGCGCGCCTTCCGAGCGAAGGCGCCGATGGCGCCGAGTCCACCGATCATCAGCCACGCCGCGGCCGGCAACGGAACAGTGGCGGCATCCGTCAAGGCGACGCCGGTCGACGCGACCTTGCTTGCGCTTTGTTCACCCAGGTCGATTTTATACAAATCGCTGGTCTCGTCGAAACCACCCGTCACACCAAAGAGCTCGTCGCCGGCGAACGCCAAGCCGGCAAACCTTTGAAGCTCAAACGTCTGCGTCGCTCCCGATTCGAGGTCGTCCAAATCGAAGACACTGAACATGTCTTGGTACGACACGAACATCTTGTTGCCGCGAATGGCCAAGTCGCCGAACGGATCGGCGATGCCGAGATCGGTCCGCGGACTCAGGTCTTGGTCCCCCGGGTCACCGTTGATGTTGGACACGGTGCGATAACCGCCATCGCCGTCGATGAGATGGTAGGTCGAGCCGGTGACGTCGCCTGCGGCCACGCTGAAGCGCGTGCGGGCGCCAGTGTCAAAGGACTTTAACGGTGTATCGTTCCGATACAGCGTGTTTTCGCCATCAGATTCAGGGAAATCCGTGCGGAAGAAGTCACCGTTATAGCCCAGCGCGTTGGGCGAATTGTTCGCTTCATTCGGATCTGTGTCGAAGTCCGAAAGATCTTTATACCGTGTCGTCGACGCGTTCGATGTGTCGATACGATACACGTCCCCGTCCGCGCCTTGACCAAAGATGAACCCCGCTTGCGCGAGCGAGCCCGGCAACGCCACCGAGGCCGCCAGCGCCGCGGCGGTGAGCGTAGAGATCCTCATAATGTGCCCTCCAAGAACGACATATTTACCGTTTATCAATCTATCGGCGCCCCCCGTCGCCGTCAAGCATGGATTTGCCGGCGGCGCAGTCCTTAGGGTCGACGGGCTGGCGTAAAGGGCGCGCGGGACAATAAGCGCAAGGTGAAAATGTCCGGCGGCGCACAATTTCCGCGGATGTGCCGGATCGGGGTTCGGGCCGGGTCGGGCGAACGTCCGGCTTTCGAACGGTGGGAGCGGCGCACAAGCCTGCCTGCGGCCCCGGATCGCCGGGCTGAGCTTGCTTTGAACGGTGGCAAGGCAGCGTTTTACTCGCGCTCCGGTCGAATCGGCGCGGCTCGACCCGATGGTACGCTACCGCCGCCGGCCACAGGCGCCGGCGCGGTTGCGTCGGCCGTCGGCCGTGCGACGCCGCCCGACATTGTCGATTCTGAAGGCGAGACGTCGCTATGTTCACGATTTCGAGCGTCGCTTTCGGGCGCGCGCGGCGCGCCGGCCGGCGCGGCACGGCTCTTGTTCCGGCGCTCCTCGTCGCCGTGCTGCTCGCGGCGTGCCGCTCGCCGGAGGAGCGCGCCGAGCAGCATTTCGAGCGGGCGCTCGCGCACGTCGAGGCGGGCAACGACGCCAAGGCGATGATCGAGCTCCGCAACGTCCTGCGGATCGAGCCGGAGAACGCCGAAGCACTCTACGAGGTGGGCCGCCTGCACCAGCGCGCCGAGCGCTGGCCGCAGGCGATGGAGGCCTATCGCGCCGCCGCGGCCGAGCGGCCCGGCTATGTCGACGCCAACATGGCCCGCGGCGAGCTGGCGCTTCTGGGCGACGCGGTCGACGATGCCGAGGACGCCGCGGCCGCGATCCTGGAGCACCATCCGGACCATTTGGGCGGCCGCACGCTGGAGGCCGCGGTCATGCTCCGCCGCGACCGGACGGACGCGGCGCTCGCGGCGGCCGAGGCGATCGTCGACGAGGATGCGAGCCAGGAGAACGCCATCGCCGTCGTCGTCGGCGCGCTCGTCGCCCGGGGCGACGATGACGCCGCCGCAGCCGCAGCCGCAGCCGCCGCGACGATGAGCACGCAGGGGATCAGGAACCACCAGATCCGGCGCCTGAGGATCGCGAGGTAGTCGCCGAGGGAAAAGCTCTGCTGCAAGGCGAACGGCCTCTCAACTGGACCGGCGGCGACGCCCTGCGGCGCACCGCCCAATGATGGGCGCTCATAGCATGTCCGGCGGGGCTCGGCCCAGCGTTCGGCGCGGCACAGCATGCACAAGAGGGCGACGCGAGCGACGCCGGCCCCGAAACGAGAAAGGGCCTGCCGGAGCAGGCCCTTTTTGCCGACCCTGCGCGTAACGCGTCGGTGTCAGGCGGTCGGCGCGGCCTTGCGCGCGCGCCTGGCGTAAGCGCCGACGGCGCCGAGACCGGCGATCATCAGCCACGCCGCGCCGGGCAAGGGCACCTGCGACACGCCCATCACGGAAAACTCGTTGCCCGACCCTTCCGGACCGGCTGTCAACGTGATGTCCAGCTCGTCGCCAACAGAGAAGCCAGCGAGCGCCAACGTCCACTCACCATTCGTGTTGCTCGCCGGGTCGTCAATCGCGAAGAAGCTTTCTGTGGCGGCATCCGCTCCATTCACAGCGACCTGAACTTGGCCGCGTTCGCCGTCGCCACCACCGTCAGGGGGCCCGAACAGGTCGCTGATGCCGATCAACACCGTGGGTTGGGTCAACGGCTCATTAAACGACAGAAGCATGCTTTCATTTCCGCCCCTGTCATCGATCTCGTCGTTTTCCCCACCGGCAATACCCAAACCATCGTCGGAGAACTGAGTGAGATCGCCGCCGGTCGCCGTGACGATGATATCACCGAACGTCCCGGTCGTCCCATCGATTGAGCCGCCCGTGCGGAAATCCACGTCGAAACTCGGTGCGCCGTCCGTCAGGGTGGCGGTGAACGCCGCGTGCGCCGTGCCGCTCATGCCGACCAACGCGACGGCCGCCGCGGCGGCAAAATAGGTCGCCTTCAATGCTCAATCCCCTCCTGTATGGCCCCGGATGGATGTGCCGGGTGGCCGTTTCGTCATGCCGGCGACAGAATTTGCACGGATGGTCGGCGCCGTCAAGGGCCGCGGCCGGCATCGGACCGTCGAACGACCCGACTATTAATAGAATTCGCCGGCCGACAGTTGCATGTCAAAGGTTAAATCGCACGACGACGCCTCCGCTCGGCGGCGGCGCACGGGGCTCGCCGCGGCGGGCGTGGCGGCGCGCCCGGCG
>JBKHCM010000180.1:0-3780 GCA_046541805.1 Alphaproteobacteria bacterium | reverse complement strand
TGGGCCGCACCTTCAAGGTGAGCGCGCGCGAGCGGCGATCGAGCTTCATCGGTACCGTGTCGCGGGCGAGGTCGGGACCGACGATGCTCGCCCAGTCGGTCAGCAGGCGATGGTCGGTGAAACCCTGCCGCCGCGTCGGCGCGTCGAGCACCGCCGCCATCAGCGCCGCCGCCACGGTCGGCCGCTCGCGGCGCGGCGGCTCCGCCTTGCGCCCGCCGTTCCCGCTTCTACCCTCGCGCGTCATGTGCCGGCTCGATCCTCGCTACACCCCCGCCTTGTCGCACGCCGCGGCGCGACCATGAAGCCCGAGACGCTCTTCGCCCCGCTCCTGGCCTGGTATGACGGCGCCCGACGCGAGCTGCCCTGGCGCGCACCGCCGGGCGCGCGCGCCGATCCCTATCACGTGCTCGTGAGCGAGGTCATGCTGCAGCAGACCACGGTCGCCACGGTGCGGCCGCGCTACGCCGCGTTCCTGGCGCGCTTTCCCGATCTCGGGACGCTGGCCGCGGCCCCGCTCGAGGACGTGCTCCACGCCTGGCAGGGGCTCGGCTACTACCGCCGCGCCCGCGGCCTGCACGCCGCCGCCAGGGCCGCGGTCGAACGCCATGGCGGACGGCTACCGGCGGACGTCGTCGCTCTCGAGGATCTCCCCGGTATCGGGCCCTACACCGCCGCGGCGGTGGCGGCCATCGCCTACGACGTGCCGGTGCTCGCCGTCGACGCCAATGTCGAGCGGGTGCTGGCGCGGCTGTTCACGGTGACGACACCGCTGCCCCGGGCGCGGGGCGAGCTGCGGCGCCGCGCCCGCGAGCTGACGCCGGGCGAGCGCCCGGGCGACGCGGTGCAGGCGCTGATGGAGCTCGGCGCGCTCATCTGCCGGCCCCGCAAGCCGGCCTGTCCAGCCTGCCCGTTGCGCGAGCGCTGCGCGGCGCACCGCGCCGGCATCGCCGAACGCCTACCCGAGAAGACGCCCAAGGCGGCGCGCGCCGCCCGCTTCGCGACCGCCTTCCACGTCACCCGCCCGGACGGGGCGGTGCTCTTTCGCCGCCGCCCCGACGACGGCCTCTTGGGCGGACTGGTCGAATTGCCGTCGACGCCATGGCGGGACACCGCCGCCACGGCGGAGCTTGAGGCCGAGGCGCCGGCGGCGACGCGCTGGCGGCGCATCCCGGGCACGGTCCGCCACGTCTTCACTCACCTGACGCTGGAGCTGGAGCTGTGCGTCGGGCGCGTCGACGACGCGCGTGCCGTCGGCGTCGCGGAACCGATCTGGTGCCCGCCCGGTTCGTTCGACAGCCTCGCCTTGCCGACGCTCACGCGCAAGCTGCTCGCCCATGTCGACCGCGCCGGCGAGGGCGGCGGGTAAGTCGGCGCCGATCGGGAGAGCCGCGATGCGGACGCTTCTCTACGTCATTCTCGGGCTCGTCGCCGTGGTCGTCGCGGCGGTGCTGGCGCTGCCTTATGTCGTGCCGCAGGAGACGCTGCGCGCGACCGTCGCCCGCCAGCTCGAGCAGGCGACCGGCCGCGACATCCGCCTCGAGGGCGATGTCGGCCTCGCCCTGCTGCCGCGCCCGGCGGCGAGCCTCGGCCGGCTCAGCATCGCCGGCGCCGACGGCGTCGAGGGGCCGCCCCTGCTCACGCTCGACGGCCTCGACGCCGAACTGGCGCTCGCGCCGCTCCTCTCCGGCAACATCCAGGTCGACCGCTTCGTCCTGCGCGGCCTCGAACTCGCCCTGATCGTCGACGAGGAAGGGCGCACCAACTGGGCGACCGCCGCAACGCCCGCTGCCGGCGGCGATGGCGGCGATGACGGCGGCGATGACGGCACGGCCGCACCGGCGCCCACCGGCGCGCCGGACAGCTTGCCGCCGGTCAGCCTGGATGATGTCCGCCTGGTCGACGCCGCGGTGCGTTACAGCGACCGCGCGCGCGGGATCGAACGGGCTTTCGAGGCCATCGACGGCACGGTGGCGATGGCCGGGCTCGACCAGCCGCTCACCCTCGACGTCACGGGGACGTTGGACGAGCGGCCGCTGGAGCTGAGCGGGCGTCTCGCCGCGCTCCAGCCGCTGCTGGAAGGCGGCGGCACCGGCGCCGAGCTGGCGCTCGCGGGCGACGGACTGAACCTGGATTTCACCGGCGACGTCGACGGGCGAGAGCCTGAGGCCGACGGCGACCTCGCGCTGAGCGTCGAGCGGGCGCCGTCGACGCTCGGCTGGCTCGCCGACCGGGACCTCGCCTTGCCCGCCGAGAGGCTCGAGCTCACCGGCGCGCTCGCCGCCTCGCCGAGCCGCGTGGCGCTGGACGGCCTCGAGCTCGGCATCGACGATGTGCGGGGCACCGGCAACGCCGCCGTCGCCCTCGACGCCGACCGGCCCAAGGTCACCGGCCGGCTCGATCTCGGCGCGGTCGATCTCGCCGCCTTCGGCATGGGCGACGACGACCGCGAGGACGGCGGAGCGACGCGCGCGCAGAGCGACGGCGACGCCGCGGGCGACCGGGCGAACGGCGCCGAGCCGTGGTCGCGCCAGCCGATCGGCTACACCCATCCGCCCGTCGACCTCGACGTCGCGCTTTCCGTCGAGAGCCTGAGCGCCCCGCCGCTCACCTTCGGCGCCGGCACCCTCGACATCGAGGGCGACGCCGAACGGCTGGCGATCACGCTCGAGGAACTCGGCTTCTACGACGGCGCCGCTACCGGCAATGTGACGCTCGAACCGACCGACGACGGCGTAGCACTCGATCAGAACGTCGAGCTCGCGGACTTTCAGACCGGACCGCTGCTGGCCGATCTCGCCGGCACCGGCTTTCTCGCCGGCCGCGCCGATCTCGACCTCGACGTCGCGACGCGGGGGGAGAGCCAGCACGACCTCGTCGCCGCCGCCGAAGGCGCCGGCAGCTTCCAGGTCGACCGCGCCGTCCTGAGGGGGCTTCAAGGCAAGCCGGAGCTGGAAGCGCTGCGGGCGCTTTTGACCCTCGGCGGCGAGCCGGGTGAGCCGCTTCGCATCGCCGATGTGAGCGGCAGCGTCGATCTCGAGGAAGGCGTCGCCACCAACGACGACCTCGTCGCCACCACCGCCAATCTCCGGCTCACCGGCGACGGGCGGATCGACCTCGTGAACCGCCGGGTGCCCGGCTACACCCTCACGCCTGAGGCGACCGGCGCGCTCGCCGGCGTCGAGCCCCTGCAGGCCGTGATCGTGCCGCTCATCGTCGAAGGGCCGTTCGACGACCTCAGCGTGCGCCCCGATCCGGATGCGATCGGCGCCGGCGCGGTCGAAGAGGTCGAACGCGCGCTGGAGGCAGCGGGCGACGAGGCGAGCCAAGGCGGTCTCGAGGACGCGGCGGAGACGATCATCAACGAGGGGCTCGGCGGCGCGCTCGAGCGGTTCGGGATCAGCCCCTGATCCCGCCGTCGGCGTCCCAGGCGCCCGCGATGTGACGGGGCGCCGACCACGGCGCCAGCAGCACGGCGTCGAAGCGGACGGTGGCGCCGGCGAGATCGGGACGACGGGCCAGATACTGCTCGGCGGCACGGACGACGCGGGTGCGGTTCGTGGCCGTCACCGCCTCGGCGGCGGCCGCGAGCGTGGCGCGGCGCTTGACCTCGACGAAAACGACGAGATCACCCCGCCGCGCCACCAGGTCGATCTCGCCGACCTTGGTGCGCCAACGGTTGGCGAGCACCGAGAAACCGTGCAGCCGCAGCCACCAGGCGGCGATGGCCTCGGCCCGCCGGCCGGCCTGTTCGCGCGCCCGCCGCGGCGGCGCCCCGCTCAT
>JBKHCM010000071.1:0-16069 GCA_046541805.1 Alphaproteobacteria bacterium | reverse complement strand
GGAGGTGGCGAGCGCCATCGCGATCGGCTGGCCGGTGGTGTGGGCGACGGCGTGCGCCAGCCGGCCGGCATCGGCCTCGCACCGGGCCAAGGCCTCCAAGAGCACGCCGACGCGCCGCTCGATCGACGCGGCCGCCCAGTCCGGGCGCGCGGTCTCCGCCGCCTGCAGCCAGGCCGCGGGGGTCGCCGTCGGATAGGTGATCGCGAGCTCCAGCCCCCACGGGCTGCGCTCGCCGCCGAGCCGCGCCGCGCCCAAGGCCTCGGGCAGCGCGAAGGTGGTGCCCAAGAGCCGGCGGAAGCCCGCCTCGGCGGCGGCGTCGAGCCCGGCGGCCGGCGCGGCGACGGCGACGCCCCCCTGGGTGATCGCGGCCAGCGCCGCATCGAGGCGTGGGCGATGGCGGTCGAACAGCGACATGGCGGCTCCCCGCGGCTGATGGGCGAAACGGCGTTGACACGTGCGAAAATCGTGCCTCTCGGTACGCACGAGCCGGCGATGACGCAACGGCGAGGAGAGGCGGTTGGCCTTCGAGACGATCCGCTACGAAAGCCGCGACGGCTGGGTTCACCTCAGCCTCGACCGGCCCGACAAGCTGAACGCCATCGATGCGGCGATGCACGCGGAACTCACCAGCGCGCTCGAGCAGGTCCGGGGCGACGCGGCCCGCGCGCTCTTGCTCACCGGCGCGGGCCACGGCTTCTGCGCCGGTCAGGACCTCGCCGATCCCGACTTCCCGACCGGTGAGGGCGCCGATCTCGGCGCGGTCCTCGAGCACCGCTACAACCCCTTGCTGCGCGAGCTGCCGCTGCCGACGATCGCCGCCGTGCACGGCGTCGCCGCCGGTGCCGGCGCCAACCTCGCCCTCGCCTGCGACCTCGTCGTCGCCGGCCGCGGGGCCCGCTTCATCCAGAGCTTCGCGAAGGTGGGCCTCATCCCCGACGCCGGCGGCACCTGGACGCTGACGCGCCGCCTCGGCGAGGCGCGCGCGCTCGGCCTCGCCCTCACCGCTGAGCCGCTCACCGGCGAGCAGGCGGCGGCTTGGGGTCTGATCTGGCAGGCGGTCGACGACGACGCCGTCCTGGCCGAAGGCGAAGCCCTCGCCGCCCGGCTGGCGGCCGGGCCGACCCGCGCCTTCGCGCTCACCAAGCGGGCGATCCGCGACGCCGCGGTCAACGGCCTCGACGCCCAGCTCGGCCGCGAGGCCGATCTGCAGCGCGAGGCCGGGCACGGCGAGGACTTCCGCGAGGGTGTGCGCGCCTTCCTCGACAAGCGCGAGCCGGTGTTCAAGGGGCGCTGAGCGATGCCGCGCGGAGCCCTCCGGTGAGCCCCGAGGAGGAGGAGGCCGGCGAGGAGGACCCGCAGGCGCGGGCGATGCGCCGCGCCGCGACGCTCTGGGCCGAGGACGCCTGCGCCCGCGGGCTCGGCATGGTCATCGTCGAGGTCGCCCCGGGCCGCGCCGTCCTCGAGCTCACCATCGCGCCGTCGATGGCCAACGGCCACGGCACCGCCCACGGCGGCATCATCTTCACCCTCGCCGACAGCGCCTTCGCCTTCGCCGCCAACAGCGGCGCCGAGGACCACGTCGCCGAGCACGCCCAGATGAGCTTTCTGCGCCCCGTCGCCGTCGGCGAGCGGCTGCGCGCCGAGGCCAGGGCGCGCCACCACCGCCCGGGCGCCGGCCTCTTCGACGTCACCGTCACCAACGCGGAAGGCGAGGTCGTCGCCGAGTTCCGCGGGCACAGCCGCGTCCGCGGGGCCGTTCCCGGCGACGCGCCGAGCTGAGCGACAACGCGCGCGGCCGTTGCCCTCCGGTTGTCACCGTGCGGCGATACCCCTTGGGGTGGTGCACCTTCGGGCGCCCGTCCACGAACCGACGAAGGAGAGACTGCATGACCGCGACGATGGGGCGGCGGATCGCGCTCGCCGCCGCGGCCGGCCTCGTGCTCGCACCGGCGGCCGCGCTCGCGCGCAACGACTACCGGGCCTCGGTCCACGTCGTGCCGTCGATCGCCGGCACCGGCGCCGATACCGCCACCGGTGTCGTCTTCGAGGACCTGAGCCGTGACGGCGTGCGGCAGGCGGACGAGCCGGGGGTGGCCGGCGTTCTCGTCTCCAACGGCCGCGACGTCGTCCGCACCGACGACGACGGCGCCTACGCGCTGCCGGTCTTCGACGACATGACGGTGATGGTCCAAGAGCCGGCGGGCTTCGACGTGCCGGTGAACGACGACGGCGTCCCGCAGTTCTTCTACATCCACAAGCCCGCGGGCACGCCCGAGGACCTGCGTTACGGCGGGCTCGCGCCGACCGGCCCCTTGCCGGCAGAGATCAACTTCCCGCTGGTGCGGACGGAACGGGCGGACCGCTTTTCCTGCGTGGCGATGGGCGACACCCAGCCCTATTCGAACACCGAGGTCGGCTATGTCCGCGACAGCATCGCCCGCAACCTCGTGGCGCGCGATCTCTCCGACACCCGCTGTATGTTGCTCTTGGGCGACGTCATGGGCGACGACCTCGGCCTCCTGCCGCGCTTTTTGGACATGCTGTCGGTCACGGGCCTGCCGCAGTACTACGTGCACGGCAACCACGACTACGACTTCGACGCCAGCGCGGACGCGCATTCGGCCGACAGCTGGCGGCGGCTCTACGGCCCGAACTACTACGCCTTCGAGATCGGCGAGGTGCTGTTCGTCGCGCTCGACAACGTGGTCTATCCCTGCGGGGACGAGGACGCGCAGCGCCCCGGCCGCGAGGAATGCGCCGATCCGGACGAAGGCCCCACCTACAACGGCCGCGTCACCGACCGGCAGATGACCTGGCTCACGAACACCCTGGCCGCGGTGCCCGACGACAAGCTCGTCGTGCTGATGCACCACATCCCCTTCGTTTCCTTCATCGACAGCGACACCGGCCGCCACCAGACCGACAACGTGGCCGCGATCCACGAGCTGGTGCGCGGCCGGCCGGCGCTCTCGCTCTCCGGCCATACCCACACTTACGAGTACCTCGCCGCCGGCGAGTGGTACGCGCCCTGGGAGGAGATGGTGGGCGTCACCCGCCTGCCCTTCGACCACGTCGTCGGCGGCGCGCCCTCGGGCAACTGGTTCCAGGGCGACTTCGGCTTCGACGGCACGCCGCTCGCCTTCGCCCGCGGCGGCACCCCGCCCGGCTACATGATGATCCACGTCGACGGCACCGAGTTCCGCGTCGACTTCCACGCCGCCAATCAGCCGGTCGACCGCGCCATGGCGCTGTCGTTCAACACGCCGGGCTTTCGCGACTGGTTCGACGAGCTCTGGGCCTGGCAGGAGGAGGAGGGTCGCGGCGCCGACGCGGTCCCACCGGTGACCGTGGGCGACCTGCCGGACCTCAAGCTCTTCACCCCCGACGCGCTCGCCCAAGGCGTCTTCCTCACCGCCAACATCTGGAACGGCAACCGTCGCACCGAGGTGACGGCCTCGATCGACGGCGGCGCCGAGCGCGCGATGGTGCGCACCCAGGAGGGCGACGGCGAGGCCGTCCGCCGGGGTGCGGCGTACGCCGACCCGTTCGCGACGCCGCGGCAGATGACGATCGGCCGCTACGCTTGGCAATCGACCTCCGGCGAGCCGCGCGCGCAGGGTCTCGAGCTGTGGCAGGGCGTGCGATACGGGCCGGTGCCGCCCCAGGGCATGAGCGCCGGCCATGTCGCCGACAGCTCGCCCCATCTCTGGCGCCTGCGCCTGCCGGCGGACCTGGCGGTCGGCACCCACGCCGCGACGGTGACGGCGACCGACCCGCACGGTCGCAGCGTCACCGACCACATCGTCTTCGAGGTGCGCGAAGAGCGCCCGCCCCGGCGCTGGCGCGAAGAGCTCTGGGCGGAGGAGTAGTCGGCCGCGAGGATGCTCGGGCCGGCGCCGGCGGTCAGCCCCCCGGCGTCAGCCGCCAGATCGCCCCGTCGGCGCGGTCGACCAGGACGTAGATCGCGCCACGGGGCCCCTGGTCGACCTCGCGGATGCGGGCGCCGAGGTCGATCAGCTCCTCCTCGACCACCGCTTCGCCGTCGAGGCGGAGCCGGGTGATGCCCTGGGACTGCAGGCCGCCGATGAGGAGATCGCCCCGGAACGCAGCGAACCGCTCGCCGGTGTAGAAGGTCATGCCGGAGGGCGCGATCACCGGCGTCCACTGCTTGACCGCATCGGTGAACTCGGGCCGGGTCGGCGGATCGGGGATCGGCCTTCGATCGTAGTGGCTGCCCCAGCTCACCTCGGGCCAGCCGTAATTGGCGCCGCGCTCGACCAGGTTGAGCTCGTCGCCCCCGCGCGGGCCCATCTCGGCGATCCAGAGCCGGCCGGTGCCGGGCTCGAGCGCGGCCGCTTGGATGTTGCGGTGACCGTAGGACCAGATCTCGGGCTGCGCGTCGTCGCGGTCGAGGAACGGGTTGTCGGGATGCGGGCTGCCGTCGGGTAAAATCCGCACCACCGTGCCCAGATGGTCGGAGAGGTCCTGCGCCGGGTCGAACTCGAAGCGCTCGGCGAGCGTCAAGAAGATCGAGCCATCTTCGGCGAAGACGATGCGCGCGCCGAAATGGTTGGGGCCCGAATGCTTGGGCTCCATGCGGAAGACGGTCGTGAAGTCGGCGATGCGGTCCCCTTCGAGCCGGCCGTGGCCGAGCGCGGTCGAGGCCCCGCCCTCCCCGGGCTCCGCGAAGGCGAGCCAGAGCCTTTGGTTGCGGGCGAAGTCGGGATCGACGCGGACGTCGAGCATGCCGCCTTGGCCCTCGGCCCAGACCTCGGGCGCGCCGGCGAGCGGCTCGAAGAGCCCCTCGTCGCCCACCAGCCGGACGCGGCCGGGCCGCTCGGTGACGACGATCCGCCCATCGGGGAGGAAGTCCAAGCCCCAGGGATGGACCAGCCCGCCCGTGACCTCCGTCACGGTGATCGGGCCGGCCGCGCTCTCCACGGTCCGGACCGCGTCCTGGGCCGCCGCCGGCCCTGCGGCGAGCATCGCCGCCAGCATCATCGCCGCCAGGCCCCGCATGCGTCACCCCCCCCCTTTCCCGCGTCGCTCGTTGCTTAATGGGGCGCGGCGCGCGCCGGTTCCAGCCCCGCCGGGTGCGACCGGACGGCCCGTTGCCAGCGGCGGCGGTCTTCGCCCTGATCGCCACCCGTCCTCAGCCAGGTCGCCGTTGTGTCGTTGCGCCGCCGCCACGTCCTGCCCCTGCTCGCCGCCGCGCCGCTGGCGCCGTCGTCGCGCGCGCTCGCCGCCGACGGCGACGGGCTCGCCCGCGCCCGCCGCCGGGCGGCGGCGATGGACCGGCTGCGCGCGCTGGTGGTGGTGCACCAGGGCGAGCTCGTGCTCGCCGAAGCCTTTCGCGGCCCCGCGCTCGCTGAGCCGGTGAACGTCAAGTCGGTCTCGAAGACCATCGTCGCGACGCTCACCGGCATCGCGCTCGACCAAGGCGTCCTCGCCGACGTCGACCAGCCGGTGGCGCCGCTGTTGGGCGAGCTGGTGCCGGCCAACGTCGATGCGCGCGTCGCCGACATCACCATCGCCCATCTCTTGACCATGCAGGCCGGGCTCGAGCGCACCTCGGGGGCGAATTACGGCGGCTGGGTGCAGAGCCCGAACTGGGTCGCCGACGCCCTGGCGCGGCCCTTCGTCGCCGAGCCGGGGGCGCGCATGCTCTACTCCACCGGCAGCTACCACCTGCTCGCGGTCGCCCTCGCCCGCGCCGCCGGCCGCGACCTGCTCGACCTCGCCCGCGCCTGGCTCGGCGCGCCCATGGACATCACCGTGCCGCCCTGGACCCGCGATCCGCAGGGCTACTATCTGGGCGGCAACAACATGGCGCTCTCGCCGCTGGCCCTCGCGCGGTTCGCCGAGACCTGGCGCCGACGGGGGCGCTACGCCGGGGCGCGGGTGGTGAGCGCCGACTGGGTCGAGGCCGCCTGGACGCCGCGCACCCGCTCGCCCTGGTCCGGCGATCGCTACGGCTACGGCTGGTTCCTCACCCGCCTCGCCGGCGCCGAGGTCGCCTACGCCCGAGGCTACGGCGGCCAGATGGTCTACGTCGTGCCGCGCCACGAGCTGAGCGTGGTGGTGACCTCCAGCCCGAGCCGGCCCGCCCGCTCGCGCGGCTATGTCGGCGCCCTGCACGACCTCGTCGCCGACCACCTCATCCCCGCCGCCTGATCGCCGCCCGGCTCGCCCGCCTGGCCGCAACCCCTTGGCGATAAAGGAAAAATGTCCGATTTGGCTTGGTTCTCCGAAAGATGACCTGACGGCGACGCCCGCGGCCGGACCGCACCACCGCCGGCGGCGCGGGTCTCGCCGATCTAGGTTCTAAAACCTAGTGCCCGCCCCGATTTATGTCTGTTATCCTTTATAAAGGATAGAGTTCTTTTGCCGATGGGGGCGGCGCCGCCGCACCGCCGCCTGCGCATCCGCCGCGGCGCCCGCTTGCTGCCGCTGATGCCCGAAGACGACGGCGCCCTGCCGGGCCAAGCTGGTGCCCTTCGCGGGCGGCGGGCGCGGTGGAACCCGCCGGCGGCGCGCGCCGTTCGAGCGACGACCTCATCCTCGAGGAGGCACCGGATGAGCTGGTCGGTCACCATCGGCAGCGTGCGCGGCACCGTCGTCCGCCTGCACGTGACCTTTCTTTTGTTCCTGCTGTGGATCGGCGGCGTCTACTACGTCCAGGGCGGCCCGGCGGCGGCGCTCGCCGGGGTGGCGTTCATCGCGCTTCTGTTCGGCTGCGTCGTCCTGCACGAGTTCGGCCACATCTTCGCCGCCCGGCGCTACGGCGTGCAGACGCCCGACGTCGTCCTCCTGCCCATCGGCGGCGTCGCCCGCATGGAGCGCATCCCGGAGGAGCCGGCCCAGGAGATCGTGGTCGCCCTCGCCGGCCCGGCGGTGAACCTCGTCATCGCCGGCGTCCTCCTCCTCGCGCTCGGCGGCCTGCCCGGCTTCGCCGACACCTTCGAAAACCTCGAGGGCGGGCTCGCCGGCCGGCTGCTCTACGCCAATCTCGTCCTGGCGCTCTTCAACCTGATCCCGGCCTTTCCGATGGACGGCGGGCGCGTGCTGCGCGCCTTTTTGGCGCACTGGACCGGCTACGCCCGCGGCACCCGCATCGCCGCCGGCATCGGCCAGGGCCTCGCCTTCGTGTTCGGGCTCTTGGGGCTCGCCGGTGGCAACCCGATCCTGCTCTTCGTCGCGCTCTTCATCTATCTGGCCGCCGCCGCGGAGAGCCATGCCGCGCAGATGCGCCAGATCGCCCAGGGCGTGATCAACGCCGACGCGATGGTGACCCATTTCGAGCGGCTCGGGCGCGACAGCCGGGTGGCCGACGCCGTCGAGTGCCTGATCCGCACCACCCAGCACGAGTTCCCCGTCTGCGACACGGACGGCCGGCTCGCCGGCGTGCTCGGCCGCGACGCCATGATCCGCGCGCTCAAGGAGCACGGGCCCGACACCCCCGTGGTCGAGGTCATGGCGACCGACATCCCGGAGGTCCGCGACCGCGGCAACCTCGAGGAGGCCACGCGCCTGTTGCAGGAGAAGAACCGGCCTGCCGTCGGCGTCGTCGACCGCGCCGGCCGGCTCGTCGGCCTGATCACCCGCGAGACCATCGGCGAGCTGATGATGCTTGAAGCCGCCCGCGGCGGCGACCGCCCGCGGCCCGCCGCTGCCCGCACCCCGCGCCCGCAAGCCTGACGGTTGCCGCGGTCGGCGGCGATGCACCCCGCAGCCGCCCGCCTTCGTCCACCCTCCGCCGCGCCGGTGATCGAGGCCTGGTCCAGGCGTCGACGCGAACGCCCGGCGGGTGGGTGAGGAGGGAGCCGATGCCCGAACTCCCGGATGTCGAGACCTTCCGACGCTACGTCGACGCCACCTCGCTGCACCAGCGCATCACCGCCGTGGAGCTGGACGCGACGCGAATGCTCAAAGGCGCGCGCGCCGAAAAGATCCGCGCCGCCCTCGAGGGCGGCCGCTTCGCGGCGACGGCCCGGCGCGGCAAGTTCCTGTTCGTGGCCATCGACGACGGTCCGTGGCTGGTGCTCCATTTCGGCATGACGGGCCTTTTGACCTACTTCAAGGCCGACGGCGCGGCGCCCTCGCACACGCGTCTTTTGGTTCACTTCGCGCACGGCTACCGGCTCGCCGGCGTCTGGCGGCGGCGGCTCGGGCGTATCGACCTCGCCCAAGATCCGGACGACTTCGCGGTGACGAACGGCCTCGGCCGCGACGCCTTCGCGCCCGCGCTCGGCCGCGACGAGCTGGCGGCGATGCTCGCCGCGCGGCGCGGCGGGCTCAAATCGGCGCTGATGGACCAGGGCTTCATCGCCGGCATCGGCAACATCTACAGCGACGAGATCCTGTTCCAGGCCGGCTTGATGCCGGACCGCGCGGCGGCGGCGCTCACCGACGAGGAGGTCGCCGCGCTCCACCGTGCCCTTCGCCACGTCCTCGCCACCGCGATCGAGCGCCAGGCCGATCCCGGCCGCCTGCCGGCGAGCTGGCTTTTGCCGCACCGCGAGGCGGGGGCGCGCTGCCCGCGCTGCGGCGGCGAGCTCGCCCACCGCCAGATCGCCGGGCGGACGTCGTGGTACTGCCCGCGCTGTCAGGGGTAGTCCGCGGGGACGACCGGCGAGCTGGACCGGCTCGAAACGGGCGACGAGGTTTTCCGGGTGAGCGACGAGCACCAGCCCGCGCGCCTGGCGGCGTGCTGGGGCGGCGCCGTCGACACCGCCGGCGCGGCGCGCCGAGGGCCCGGCCGCCTACGGTGCCGCGCGGCACCTCGAAAGCGCGTCGGCGTAGGCGAGCCGGCCGATCTCCGCGCGACGGGCGGGCCGGTTGACGAGGTTGGCGTAGCTCGGCTCCTCGGGGTCTTCGACGTCGAAGCGCTCGACCGCCAAGGCGCGCGCCTCGACCGCCTCCTCGATGCACGGATCGCCGCCGCAGGCGGCCACCAGGAGCACGACGCCGACCCCCCAGCTACGCCGCCGCATCGACCAGCGCCTTCAGCCGCGCCGCGTTGTGGGCCGCGTAGCCGGCCTCGTCGTTGTCGAAGAAGCACCAGACCTCGCGGCCCTGCGCCCGCCAGGCGACGAGGCGGTCGGCCCAGGCGCCGAGCCGCGCCTCGTCGTAGGTGCCTTGATAGGCGGCGCCGGGCCCGTGCAGGCGGAGGTAGACGACGTCCGCCGTCACCGCGAGCGGGGCCTCGCGGCCGGCGAGCTCGAAGGGGCAGAAGGCGGCGCCGTGTCGTCGCAAGGCCGCGTAGACCGCGTCGATCCACCAGCTCGGATCGCGGAATTCGACGGCGCAGCGGCGCCCCCGCGGCAGGGCGGCCAACAACGCCTCCAGCCGCTCGACATCGGCGTGCCAGTTGGGCGGGAGCTGAAAGAGCAAAGGGCCCAGCTTCGGGTCGAGCACGGCGATGCGCTGCAAAAAGCGCTCCAGGCTGGCCGCGGGGTCCTTCAGCTTCTTCATGTGGGTGATGTAGCGGCTGGCCTTGGCGGTGAAGCGAAATCCCGCGGGCACGGTGTCGCGCCAATGCGCCAGCGTCTCGGCACTCGGGAGCTGGTAGAAGCTGGTGTTGATCTCGGCGGCGTCGAAGCGCTCGGCGTAGAAGGCGAGGAAGTCCTCGGGCTTCGTGCCGGCAGGATAGAACGCACCAACCCAGTGGTCGTAGTGCCAGCCGGAGGTGCCGATGCGGATCTCGGCCAAGGCCACGGCTCCCGAAGCGACGCCGGTCAAGCTCACCTTCCTTTGCGCGCGCCGGGGTCAGGGCGTCGAACCGCCGCCACCGTCGCCACCGCGCGCGTCCCCTCGCCTATCACGATCGGCGGCTGATGGTCGACGGCGGCGCCCGTGGGCGCAAGCGCCTCGAGCGGGAGGTGGCGCTGGCGGGCGCCGGCAACCGCCGAGCCCGCCCGGACGTTGGGCGAAGGCGAGGGGGTGGTAGGAGCGCTTGGATGCACGTCACCATCGTGATCGGCCGGGATGCCGAGATCGACCTGAGCCAGCCGGTTGTCCAGCAAGTCGAGGGCGGGGCCTACACGACCACGCGGATCGCACCCGGCGGTCAGCGCATCGTCATCAAGGGCGACGCGCCCGGCGAGGAGCGCCTGTGCTTTCAGCTCGAGGACGACACCGAGATCGACATCGACGTCGTCGTCAGCTGAGCCGCCTCACTCCAGCCGGCGGGTGAAGAGCCAGGCCGCGACCGGCAGCGTCACCGCCGCGATCACGACGAGCGGCAGCGCGTTCGCCGCCACCTCGCCGGGCGGCAACGCCTTCAAGAAGAGGCCCTTGGAGAGCACCACGAAGTGCCGAAGCGGGTTGGCGAGCGTGCCGATCTGAAGCCATTCGGGCATGTTCTCCACCGGCGCGGCGAAGCCCGAGAGCAGCACCGCCGGCGCCATGAACAAAAACGCACCCAAAAAGGCCTGCTGCTGCGTCTGCGCCAGCGCCGAGATGAAGAGCCCGATGCCGATCGTCGCGACGAGGTAGAGGACCAGTGCGAGGTAGAACAGCGCGATCGAGCCGCGAAATGGCACCTCGAAGACGAAGACGGCCGCGAGGAGGAAGACCGTCGAATGCACCAGCGCGATCAGCAAGGGCGGGACCGTCTTGCCGATCAGGATCTCGTGGGGGCGAAGCGGCGAGACCAGGAGCTGGTCGAAGGTGCCGAGCTCGCGCTCGCGCGCGATCGACTGGCCGGTCACGATCAGCGCCACGAGCATGGCGAGGATGCCGATGAGGCTCGGCACCGTGAACCACCGGAAGATGAGGTTGACGTTGAACCAGCCGCGCTCGATCGCCTCGGCGCGGCCGGGCGGCGCGTCGTCGCGAGCGCGGATGATCTCCGCGCGCAAGTCGGCGGCGATGGTCTCGAGATAGCCTTGGACGATCTGCGTCGCGTTGGAGCGGCGGCCGTCGAGGATCACCTGCACCCGCGCCGGTCCGCCGGCGGCGACGTCGGCGGAGAACGTGGGGCCGAAATGGAGGACGGCGACGACGGCGCGGGTGTCGATCAACCGGTCGATCTCGGCCTGGCGCCGCAGCACGTGGATGTCGGTGAACGTCGTCGAGCCCTCGAGGCGCTGGACGAACTCGCGGCTCCAGGCGCCGTCGTCGCGGTTCAAGACACCGATGGCGACGTTGGTGACGTCGAGGGTGGCGGCGTAGCTGAACAGGAAGAGCTGCACCAAGGGCGGGCCGACGATCGCGAGCTGCGAGCGGCGGTCGCGCCAGACGGCGAGCATCTCCTTGACCACGAGCGCGGCGATGCGGCCCCACATCTCAGTCGAGCCGCTTGGTGGTGAGCCACAGCGCGAGGGCGATGAACACCACCCCGATCGCCAGCATCGCCGCCATGTGACGCAGGAACAGCGGCCAGACGTCGCCCGCGAGGAACACCGTCTGCAGGCTCGGGATCAGGTAGCGCGCCGGAACGATGTAGGTCACCGCCTGGATCACCGCCGGCATGCTCGAGATCTCGAAGACGAAACCGGAGAGCAGAAAGGCGGGCAAAAAGGCGGACAGGAGCGCGAATTGCGAGGCGACGAACTGGTTCTTGGCGGCGGCGGAGATCAACAGGCCCTGGCCGAGGGCCGGGAGCAGGAAGACCGTCGAGATGGCGAACAGGGCGAAGAGGGAGCCGCGCAACGGGACGTCGAAGAGGAACACCGCCAGCACCGTGCAGATCACCATCGAGGTCATCGCCAGCACGTAATAGGGCACGAGCTTGCCCAAGAGCAGGTCGACGCGGCCGATCGGCGTGGCGAGCAGGGCTTCCATCGTGCCGCGCTCCCACTCCCGGGCCATCACCAGCGCGGTCAACAGCGTGCCGATCAGCGTCATCACGACCCCGATCGAGCCCGGAACCAGGAAGTTGCGGCTGGCGAGCTCGGGGTTGAACCAAAAGCGCGGCTCGAGGGTGAAGGGCGGCGGCGCGCTTTGGCGCTCGCGGTCCTCCCAGGTGGTGAGCACGCCGCGGGCGTAGTTGTGGACGAAGCGGGCGGTGTTGGGCTCGCTGCCGTCGGCGATGACCTGGATCTGCGCCGTCTCGCCGGCGCGCGCCCAGCGCTCGCCGAAGCTCTCGGGGATGACGACGATGCCGCGAAGCCGCCCGGCCTCGAGGTCGGCCTCGACCATGCGGACGTCCGGCACCCGCTCGACCCGAAAGAACCTCGACGCCTGGAACGACGCCGCGAGCCGCTCCGACGGCCCGCCGGGCTTCTCGACGACGAGGCCGATGCGGACATCGTCGGCGTCGAGCGACAGCCCGAAGCCGAAGAGGAAGAGGAGGATCAGCGGCAGGACGATCGCGATCAACAGGCTCGAGGGATCGCGCACGATCTGCACGGCCTCCTTCCGCATGAAGGCGGCGAGCCGGCGCAGGCGCGCGGCTGCGGCCATCAGGCCGTGTCCGCCGACGCCGCCGCGGAGGTCTCCACGAGGCGGATGAAGGCGTCCTCCAGCGCCGGTTCCGGCACCTCCTCGGTGGCGGCGCGCGCCTTCAGCTCGTCGGGCGAGCCGGTGGCGATGGTGCGCCCCTTGAAGATGAGCGCGATGCGATCGCAGTACTCCGCCTCGTCCATGAAGTGGGTCGTCACCAGGACCGCCACGCCCTGCTCGACCAGCGCGTTGATGTGCGACCAGAACTCGCGTCGGGTGAGCGGGTCCACCCCCGAGGTCGGCTCGTCGAGGAAGAGGACGGCCGGCTCGTGCATGACCGCGCAGGCGAGCGCCAAGCGCTGCTTGAAGCCGAGCGGCAGGTCCTTGGCGGTGGTGGCGAGATGCCGCTTCAGCTCGAAGGTCTCGATCATCAGCTCCATGCGCGCGCGCCGGCGCCGGCCGGCGAGGCCGTAGACGCCGGCGAAGAACGCGAGGTTCTGCCGGGTGGAGAGATCGCCGTAGAGCGAGAACGACTGCGCCATGTAGCCCAGGCGTGCCCGGGCCTCGGCGGCGGCGCGGCGCAAGTCGATGCCGGCGACCCGGCCCTCGCCCGCGCTCGGGGCCAACAACCCGCAGAGCATCTTGAAGGTCGTCGACTTGCCGGCGCCGTTGGGACCCAAAAGGCCGAAGATCTCGCCGGGCGGGATCGCGAAGCTCATGTCGGCGGCGGCGGTGAAGTCGCCGAAGCGCTTGGTGAGCCCGTGCGCCTCGATCACCGCCGCGCCGCCGCGCCCGTCGTGGCACCCTGGGCCGCGGGGCCGCTCGCCCGCCAGCGGTGAGCGGCCGCGCACGCCGCCGCCGAGCCGCGCCACGAAGGCGTCCTCGAAGCGCGGCGCGACCGTCCGCACCCGGGCGTCGTGCTCGCGGGTCCAGCCCTCGAGGCGCGCGGCGGCGTCCTCGCGGTCCGCCAGCACCAACCGCAGCGCGCGCCCCTGCACGACGCCGTCGATCACCTCGGCGCGCTCGAGCGCCTCGGCGAGCAGCGGCCGGCGCTCGCCCGGAAAATCCACCACGAGCCGCACGCGGTTTTGGACCTCGCCGGTAAGCTCCTGCGGCGGGCCGGCGAACAGCAGCCGGCCGCGGTCCAAGAGCAGCACCGCGTCGCACCTCTCGGCCTCGTCGAGATAGGCGGTCGACCAGACGACGCCCACGCCCTCGTCCCTCAGGCGCGCGACCATGGCCCAGAGCTCGCGCCGGGACATCGGATCGACGCCGACGCTGGGCTCGTCGAGCAAAAGGAGGTCGGGCCGGGCGACGAGCGCGCAGGCGAGACCCAGCTTCTGCTTCATGCCGCCCGAGAGCCGTCCGGCGAGGCGG
Source organism: Alphaproteobacteria bacterium (assembly GCA_046541805.1). Lineage (GTDB taxonomy): Bacteria > Pseudomonadota > Alphaproteobacteria > Geminicoccales > Geminicoccaceae > JAAAPF01. Next base: position 2,305 of record JBKHCM010000071.1, on the reverse strand, counting down.
TCGGTGAAGGCGCCGAGATCGGTGAAATCCAACAGCCGCTGGAAGGTCTCGGCGCGCGCCGCCGGTGCCAGGTTGCGCAGCTCGGCGTAGAGTGTGAGGTTCTCCTGGACGGTCAGATCCTCGTAGAGGCCGAACCGCTGCGGCATGTAGCCGAGCCGGCGGTGGATGGCCTCGGCCTCCCGCGCGGCGTTAGAGCCCATCACCTCGATCCGGCCCGCGTCCGGCAGCATGAGCCCGGCGATCAGGCGCAAAAGCGTGGTCTTGCCGGCGCCGTCGGGGCCGACGAGCCCGGTGATTTGGCCGGCGGCGATGGTGGCCGTGACGTCGGCGAGCGCCGTTTCCTCGCCGAAGCGGCGGGTAACGCCGTCGATGGCGACGATGGGCTCGCTCATGCGGGCGGACCGGGCACGCGCACCGTCACCGGCATGCCCTGGTGCAGCCCGTCGCCGTCCTCGACGATGACGTGCAGCCGGTAGACCAGCCGCGAGCGCAGCGCCTCGGTCTGCACCGCGCGCGGCGTGAACTCGGCGGTGGGCGAGATGAAGCTGATGCGCCCCGTGTAGGGGCGATCGGGGTGGGTGTCGGTGGTGACCTCGACGCGCTGTCCGAGCGCGATGCGGCCGAGCTCGGGCTCGTCGATCCAGGCGCGGATGCGGATCGGGTCGGCGAGCGTCAAGGTGTAGACCGGCGCGCCGGCGGCCACGATCGCGCCCCGCTCGCGCAGGCGCGAGAGCACGACGGCGGCGTCGGGGGCGTAAAGCTCGGTGTCGGCGAGTGCGGTCCGGGCGCGGTCGAGCTCGGCTTCGGCCGCCGCCAGCTCGGCGCGCGCGGCGTCGATGTCCTCGCTGCGCGGCCCCTCGATCGCCAGGTCCAGCTCCGCTTCGGCCGCCTCGACCGCCGCCTCGGCTTCGTCGCGCGTCGTGCGGGCGTCGTCGAAGACGCGCTCGGCGGCGTCGCCCCGCCGAAACAGGGTGCGGGTGCGCTCGAAGTCGACCTGCGCGCGCTCGAGCACCGCCTGGCGCTGGGCCAGGGTCGCCCGCGCCCGCTCGATGTCCTGCGGGCGGGTGCCGGTCTCGAGCTTGGCGAGCTCGGCGCGGCGCGCCGCCACCTTGGCGCGGGCGAGCGCCACGTCCGCCTCGAAGGGGCGGGCGTCGAGGGTGGCCAGGAGCCGACGCGGCTCGACCCGGTCGCCCTCCTCCAGCTCGAGGCGCGCGATCCGCCCGTCGACGCGAAAGCCGAGATCGACCTCACGGATGTCCACATTGCCGTAGAGGACGAGCCGGCCGTCGTTCGACCGCGACCAGGGCAGCGCCAGGACGACCCCGACGGCCACCGCCACCGCGACAGCGACGAGAGCGATGCGCCAGCGCATGATGCGATGCCGAAATCGTGAGCGATGCGCGCGACGCCTAGGCCCGAACCACGGCGCCGGCAAGCCCGCGTCCGCGAAGCTGGCACCGCAACGGACGCCGAAAAAGAGACCCCCGCCCGGGCCGACCGCGCCGCAGGCGTTTGATCCGCGTCATGGCGGCCGACACTTAGCGGAAAGATGAATGTGAAAAGCCAGCGTGTTGCGAGGAGAGCATCATGCCCAAAGAGGTCAAGGTCCGCCGCGGTCGCCGCCTTCCGGGGAGCGAATGGACCGTCGATTCGCTCGGCGCCCTCAGGAGCGAGCTCGACCGGGTGTTCGACCGCTTCATCGGCCCGTCGTCGCGCCTGCGTCACGCCGTCGGCGAGGAGATCACCGGCGAGCTGATCCCGAGCCTCGACGTGCGCGAAAGCGCGCGCGAGGTCGTCGTGCAGGTCGAGCTGCCGGGGGTGCGCGAGGCGGACGTCAAGGTCTCGATCCGCGACCACCTCCTCGTCGTCAAGGGCGAGAAGAGCTCCGAGCGCGAGGCGCAGGAGGGCGAGTACCACGTCACCGAGCGCAGCTACGGCAGCTTCCACCGCGCGCTCAACGTCCCCGACAGCGTCGACGTCGACAAGATCACCGCCAAGCTCGACGGCGGCATCCTGACGGTGACCCTGCCCAAGCGGCCCGAGGCGGTCGGGGCGTCGCGCGAGGTGCCGGTGGAGCGCGGCTGAGGGACCGCCCGCCGCCCACAGCCGAGACGAAGCGCTCGCCATGGCCCCCGAACGCCTGCTCTTCGCCGCGCCCGCGCGCGAGCGCGGCGACGACGGCGAGCTGATCGCGGCCGGGATCATCGACCCGGGCGAGGTGATCCGGGTGACGCTCGAGAAGGTGGTCGCGCGCGCCGGCGTGCCGCCCTCGGCGCCGGCGACGATGCCGGTGCGGCCCGCGCGC